>JBPCMC010000056.1:0-5604 GCA_051002645.1 Thermomicrobiales bacterium | reverse complement strand
CTGTTTCCGCCATTATGCCGACCTACAACGCGATGCCGTACCTGAAAGAGGCGATCGACAGCGTCCTGGCGCAGACGTTCACGGATTGGGAATTAATCATCGTCGATGATGGCTCAACGGATGAGACGCCCGCGCTCCTCGCGCAGTACGACGATCCACGCATCCGGGTCTTCGAGTTGGGGGAGAACGGCGGCCCCGCCAAAGCGCGCAATATCGCGCTCGGATTTGCCTGTGGGAAGTACATCGCCCCCTGCGACAGCGATGATATTTCCGTGCCGGAGCGGTTCGCTACGCAGGTCGCCTATCTGGAGAGCCACCGCGAAATCCACGTCGTCGCCTCGCAGATGAAGTTCTTCTGGGGAGACGAAACCCCGCAGCCCCGCCTGCTCTACCCGGAAGACCCCACGGCCATCCAGCGACGATTCGCGCGGGGGCGGATGGCGTCACCCTTCGGCAGCGCGATGATCCGGTCCTGGTGTTTCGATCGGTTCGGTCTCTTCCGCGAGGAGTTGCGCAGCGCGGAAGATCTCGAATGGTTCCTCCGCATCCGGCGAAGTTGCAACTTCCGCGTCTTGCCCGATTTTCTCTATCTCTATCGCTCCGGCACGACGAATGTCACCTTCGCCAATTGGCTGGCGCACGCGCGCAATGAGCAGTATGCCATCTATCGCGCCAGGAAGTTCGGGACGAGCGCCGACGGTACGGTTCTCTCGCTCGATGCCTTCTCGCGACGCTGGCAGACGCGCCTCGGGCTCTATACCTTGGGGGTACTGCGCTTCGCCAACTTCCGGCTCCGCATGAAATTCCCCGGCCGGAAGCTGAGATGAACATTCGTACAGCATCGGGGCGGGAGACCGAGCGGGTTGTTGATGGGATCGCCTGCCAGAATGACCCCAATGATCGTTCAACCCTACCGAGGAGCGGAAAAATGCGATTGCTCCTCGTGCATAACTGCTACCAGCAGCCCGGCGGTGAGGATATGGTTTTTGCTTCGGAGGCGGCCTTGCTCGTGGCGCATGGACATGCCGTCGAGCAATTGGTCTTCGATAATGATGAGATTGGCCCGCAGCGGTCGGCGCTCGATTCGGTGCGACTGGCGGGCGCAACGGTCTGGTCGCAGCGCGGGTACGCGGCGGTGAGAGACGCCATCCGCACCTTCCGGCCCGATCTCGTCCATTTTCACAATACCTTCCCGCTCATCTCACCGGCCGGGTATTACGCGGCGAGGGCCGAGCGGGTGCCGGTGGTGCAGACGCTGCACAACTTCCGCCTGCTCTGCGCCAACGGACTTTTCTTTCGCGACGGTCATGTCTGTGAGGATTGTCTCGGCAAACCCGTGCCATTGACGGGGATCGTCCACGCATGCTATCGCGGCAGCCGCGCGGCGAGCGGCGCGGCGGTCACGATGCAGACGGCCCACCGCGTGCTGCGGAGCTGGACGCGGATGGTGGACCGCTACATCGTCCTCGGCGAATTCGCGCGCCAGAAGTTCATCCAGGGCGGGTTGCCGGCAGACACGATGACGATCAAGCCGAACTTCGTCCCCGATGCGCCGGTCGGCGATGGGCGCGGGCAGTATGCGCTCTTTGTCGGCCGTCTCTCTGCCGAGAAGGGCGTCCAGACGCTCCTCCGCGCATGGGAGCAGCTGGCAGGGAAAGTCCCGCTGAAGATCGCCGGTGATGGCCCGCTCGCGGCCAACGTCGCCGATACGCTCCAACGGCTGCCGGGTACGCAGTGGCTCGGCCGCTTGTCTCCGGCAGCGGTTACCACCGCGATGCAGGACGCCGCGCTGCTCATCTTCCCGTCGGAGTGGTACGAGGGGCTGCCGCGCACCATCCTTGAGTCATTCGCGGTCGGTACTCCCGTCGTCGCGCCCGATTTGGGCGCGATGCGCGAAATCATCCGCGACGGCCAGACCGGTCTGCACTTCCGGGCCGGCGATGCGGCGGACCTCGCGCGCGTGGTCGCGAACGCGTTCGCGCACCCTGCGGACCTCGCACGGATGCGCACACAGGCGCGCGCCGAGTTCGAGCGGCAGTACAGCGCTGAAGAAAACTACCACCAGTTGATTGCGATTTATTCGCACGCGTCGGCAGCGAGGAGGTATACGGCGAGCAAAGGGCGACCGATTGGTTTCGATAATGACTACCGTGATTGCTAGTCGGCGTTGACGCAAAGGAGAGCGAAGAGTGAGGCCAACACCTTGCACAGCCAGCCTTCGTGCGTCCGTGCGTAGAGCCGCTGCACCCCCACGCCGCCAACTGGCTATTCACCGTCTCGATCCGCCCCCGATCCCGCTGCAACGCGAAGGTCTCCGCCAGCGTGTTCGGCTCCATATTCTCCCGGCGTTTCGGGACCAACCAGATCCCGGCTTCGCCCGCGATCCACGCCTCGTCCGCCGCGCTGTTGCACCCCTCTTGCCCGATATGAGCGCCTACTAAACACTGCGCTGGCATTCCGCGCTCGATTATCTCTCACCGATGGTGTATGAAAGGAGGTGGACAATCGTCGCTCAGGTAGCCTAACATCAACTTGTCCAGCAAAGCGGGATGAGTCCAGCTGACCCATAGTAGAGTATGATCGAGTGGAGGGAGGGAATTCATTGACCACGCCCGAACAATCGCGGCGGTCACCAATCTCCGTGGCTCTTTCCCCCCGCGCCGCTCGCTCCCAAGCCCCTGTCCATCCCGCTCACACGCTCCGGGTCGTTCGCTGGATCAGTGGCTGGCTCTGGTGGGAGGGCGTGGGAATCAGCGTGCTCCTCGTGGTGGCGCTCTTTCTCCGCGCCCATCACCTGACATCGCTTCCCGCAGGCATCCATGGCGATGAAGCGGTCTTTGGGACTGAAGGGGAGGTGGTGCTGCACCACGGGCTGGTTGGTCCCTATTCCTACCTCATTGCGGGACAGCCGACTGGACCGTTCTATTTGAATGCAATCGCCGTGGCGGTTTTCGGTCATACCATCTTTGCCGTGCGTGTGGTCTCCATGCTCGTCGGCACGCTCACAATCCCGCTCTGCTACCTTGTCTTGCAGCGATCATTTGATCGCACGACGGGTTTTGTCGGGGCAACGCTCCTCGCAGTGATGAATTGGCATCTTCACTTTTCGCGCATCGGCTTCGCGCTCGCGCTATGGCTTTTCGGAGTCGTGTTGACGACAGGCGCGCTTGTCGAAGCGATTCGTCACCAGAGCTGGCGTTGGTGGGCAGCAACTGGCATCGCTGCCGGCCTCAATATCTATGTCTACAACGCACACCCCCTATTCCTCGCGATCCTGCTGCTATTTATCGCCGCATATTGCATTCGCGCTCTTATGACACGGGTACTGTCGCTGCGCACCTGCGTCCGCAATGTCGTCGTCCTCGCAATTGCACTTGGGGTCACTGCCTATCCCATGGGTGCATTTGTGCTCCGGGATCGGGAACATTATTTCGCATCCCTGAGTCCCCGGTCGGTGTTCAACTATCACGAGTGGCAATTGCTAACGACCACACACGCACGGGTCACGTTCCTCGCCGCGCGTTATATTCAGTACTGGGATCATATCTCTTTCCATCCTCAGCTTGATGGTGGGGACGCCACCGGTGTCATCCCAACGATTCCCCCGGCGCTGCTCGTCCTCGCGCTCTCCGGCATCGTCTTGGCGCTCTTCCGCCATCGCACGCCGCTCGTCGCGTTCAGCCTGTGCGTCATCTTCCTCATGCCGTTCGCCTCGGTCTTCACGGTGGACGGCCTTTCCCGGCGTACCTTCGCGAGCGCGGCGTTCGTGGCGATGTTCGCGGCGCTCCCGTTCGTGGAGGCGATCAAGTTCGGATGGGCACAGGGCACGCTCTATGGGAAGGCAATCGGCGCCGGTCTCAGCGGGGTCATCTTTCTCCTCGTCAGCTATCAGGGCCTGCACGCCTATTTCGGGACCTTCGCAGACTCGCCCCAGCAGGCATACTACTTCACCAATGAGATGACCGACGCGGCGCGGTTCATGGCGACCCTCCCTACGGATAGCTACGTCTATTTCTACTCCGATCGCTGGTCCGTCAAATACGAGACGCGCCAGTTCCTCGCGCCGAACATCCGCGCGGAAGACCGCTCCGCCGAGTTTGGGCATCTCGGGTTCGACGTTGACCCCACGAAGGGCAAGCCCGTCTTCGTCTTCCTCGGCAAGTATCGGCCGATGTACGACGCGGCACGCGAGCGCTATCCGCAAGGCACCCTGCTGCTTGGGAGCGCGGCGGGAAGACCGACATTCGTCGCCTATGTAGTCGGCACAGGCCCATAACCGCGATGCCAACAGTTCAGGTGGGGCGCCAGAGTCGGACGGTGGTATCGTTCGAGGTGGAGGCGAGCAGTTGACCGTCCGGGGCGAACGCCACACCGCTGACGAGGTCGGTGTGCCCGTTGAATGTTCGCAGGGGAGTGCCGTCGCCCGCGCGCCAGAGCCGTACCGTCTTGTCGTGGGCGGCCGAGGCAAGCGTCTGACCGTCCGGCGCGAACGCCACGCTCCGCACGACATCGGTATGCCCGGTGAGCACGCGCAGCAGCATGCCGTCGCCCACGCGCCAGAGCCGTATCGTCTTATCGGCTGATCCGGTCGCGAACGACAGGCCGTCCGGCGCGAATGCCACGCCGTTCACGGCGTCATCGTGTGCGGCCAGTTCGCGCACGAGGCTCCCGTCCCCGACGCGCCAGAGCCGGACGGTTTTTTGCGAGGCGGCGGCGAGCAGTTGCCCATCCGGCGCGAACGCGATCCCACTCACCGCGCCCGCGTGTCCCGTGAGTGTCTGGAAGGGAGTACCATCGCTCGTGCGCCAGAGCCGCACCATGCCGTCGGTCGAAGCGGCGGCAACGACCTGCCCGTCCGGTGCGAACACGACGCCGTTCACCGAGGCGGTGGAGGCCGTCAGGGTGCGGAGCGATGCACCATCCATGACGCGCCAGAGCCGCACCATTCCATCCGACGATGCGGAGGCGAGGGGTTGCCCACCCGGGGTAAAAGACACACCGTTCACGTACTCCAGGCCCTCTCGGAGGGTTCGGAGCGCGTTCCCGTCGGGGACATGCCAGAGCCGCAGCGTTTTGTCGCCCGCGCCGGAGGCGAGCGTCTGACCGTCGGGCGCGAAGGCGACCCCCGTCACTTGTGCGGTGTGCCCGGTGAGCGTGCGCACGAGCGCGGCATCGGGTGGGGTGTTCTGCGGCGCCGGGGCGACTGCCGCGCCGCCGGCAGTCGCTTGTGGACGGGAGGCCAACTCGTCTTTCCCGTGGATGAAGATCGCCGCTACCGTGACGCCGGTCAACCCGAGCCAACCGAGCGTGAGCAGATCACGGCGCGTGTAGCGCGAAGGTTGCGCATTCGCACCCGGCTGGAAATCTTCTGCATTGGCGCCGCTCGTCATCGTTGCTTCCCACGTTTCGGGCGTACAGGTGACCATGCATACGATACGGGAGCGGGCGCGAAAAGGCAAGGAGACCGATCGCACCCTTCAGGGCTTATGCATTCTCGGAGTGAGCGGCAGTAATTATGAAAGTGCGCTTCTTTGGTAGGATTTCGTTGCTGACGCGAAAACCCGATCAAAGGAGCGCACGATGCCATCTACGCACCATTTGTCG
>JBPCMC010000055.1:0-3406 GCA_051002645.1 Thermomicrobiales bacterium | reverse complement strand
TGAGAAGGCGATTTCCGGGGTGAGGAAGATTGAGTGCGGGCGCTGCATCTCCTCCGCCGAGAGGATGCCGAGGCGGTCGTAGAGGCTGAAGTAGAGGTCCACGGCGCGGCCGGTGGTGCCCTGCATCGCGTCGTGCCAGACCGAGTACGTACCGACTTTGCCGTCCGTGCGGTAGAAGTAGCCAGTCACGGGGTGGGTGAGAATCAGGCGCATCTCGTCCAGCGTGGCGAAGCCCTCGGTGAGGGCGACCGGTGCGCCGGTATCCTCGATCTGTACACGCGCGCTGCACCAGTCGGAGTCGACGGTGTAGCGGTACTGATCGTAGCGGCGCGTTGCCGCATTGTAGGCGCAATCGACCCGATAGCGGGCGTAGTGCCACGGGATGCGCCAGAGAGAGCGGGCGATATGGACGACGGGCGAGCCGAGCGTCGTGCCGAAGAACCAGACGCCCGGCTCGCCCGTCGCCTTGTCGATGACGTAGACGCGATAATTCGTCTGGCCGACGCGAAATTTGAGGAAGGGGAAGAGGCGGGCGAAGTGGAAATCGACATCGAGGAAGGGGACGACGCTGAGCATGGCGCGCCGCTCGCCGCCGATGTCGAACTCCGCGATCGCGAAGCGGTCGGTCGGGATATGCGGTTCCAGGCGGGACTTCGGCAGCGCGTAGGTGATCAATGCGAAGTGCTTGAGCGTCGAATGCACGTCCAGCCAGCCGTTGCGGCGGGGCCGCAGGCGGCGGTCGAGCAGGGCGCGGTAATCGGTCGTCATGCTGGCCCGCTCATCGTTTGATCGCGCGATAGCCGGCCGCCTCTGCGTCGGTGGGCGAAATAAAGCAGATCTCCGGCTTGGCGCCCGCGTACGTCGCGCTGCCGGGGCTATCGTAGACCGCCACTCCACCCTGTGTCACGCCCTTGACCGGGTAGATGATCGGGCAGACCCCCGCGCTGGTCGGCGCGAGGCCGCTGCGGATCGGTGCGGTCGTGCCGTTCTGATTCTTCGGTGTCGCGGTCGCGGCGGGTGATGCAGTCGCTGCTGTCGTCGGTATGACTGTCGGTATCGACGCAGTGACGTAGCGCCACTGGTAATAGTGCTGCCCGATGTTGCCGAACTCGATCCCGGTGGAAGATGGAGTGCCGGTCGCCTGGGCATTCACGGCGAGCGTCAGCACGCGCCGCTCGAATGCCTGCGCCCAGACCTGTTGGCGGACGCCCGCGACGGCAATCGTTGAGACGAATGGGCTGGTGATCGGTAATCCGACGGTTGCCAGCCCGACTTTCTCCACGAAGGCGGCGAACAGTGGGGCGATTGGATTGCCGCGATCCTCCTGCTCTGTGCAGGGGGAGACGGTGCAGTCATAGGCGCGCCCCAATGTATACGGGAGACGCATCAGGTCCGCGTAGGTCACGCCGTCACTGCCGGGATCGCCCGCGACATTGATGCGGGCCGGCAGACGCCGCTCGAATGTCGCATCGCCCGTCTGGAGATTCCCGGTCATCAGTTCCACCGTCAGCAACCCATTCGTCACCAGTCCATTCGTCAGTTCCATGCGCGCTTTGTCGAAGTACTGGACGGTGCGCTGACCGCCCGACGCCTGCTGATACGGCTCCTGCTGGCCACCCTTCGCTGTTTCCACCGGCCCCCAGAAGTTCGGGATCATCCCTTCCCCGGCGTCCCACTGCTGCTTGAACGCGGGCGTCGCAAAAGAGGCCGCTTTTGCGGGCGAGAGGCCGTAGCCGATCCCCACGAGGACGAAAACGAGCGCCGCGAGTAATCCAAGTCCCCTACGCACCAGCACACCCTTCCCGGCATCACTCCTCATTGGCCACCAGAGATATGAACGAGCGACCGGGGCAACGGGTTCGCTTTGTCGGCGGGCGTATCGCTGGTAGACTGGCGCATCGCCGGTCATGCCAATCGATCATCAGGAGGTTCGTATGAAGGTCTATCTCGCCTCTCCGCTCGGCTTCGCGGCTTCCACGACGCATTTTATGGAGGAATTGGAACGCGCGCTCGCGCGGACGGGGATCGAGGTGCTCAATCCGTGGAAGAGCGACTTCGGCCCGGAGTTCCGGCACGCGAGCGCCATCGCCGACCAGGCGGAGCGCATCGCGGCGCTCGGCCAAATCAATACGCGCGTCGCCCACGCCAATGAGTCGTCGATCCGGGCGTGCGACATGGTCCTCGCCGTGCTGGACGGCGTGGATGTCGATTCCGGTACGGCGAGCGAGATGGGCTTCGCCTACGCGCTCGGCAAGCGCGTCCACGGCCTGCGCACCGATTCTCGCCTGATCGGCGACAACGAGGGCAGCGTCATCAACCTGCAAGTCCAATACTGGATCGAGGCGAGCGGCGGCACATTGGTGCGACGGCTGGAGGATGCCGTGACCCTCTTTGAGCGTAGCGAGACCGGATAAGGGTTTCGCGTATACTACTCCGATAAAGGGGGACGATGATGTTCAGCAACTATGTCGCTGCCGCGATGCGCCACGCCACCTATGAGATCATCGACGATCCTGAGCCGTATTATGGTCACATCCCGGAACTACACGGTGTCTAGGCGACTGGCAAAACGCTCGCAACGTGCCAGGAAGAATTGCAATCGTCGCTCGAAGATTGGCTGGTGCTCGGCATCGCGCTGCATCACGACATCCCGCCGATTGACGGCCTCACCCTCACCTATTCCCTCTCGGCTGCTGACTGATGCCGCCGAAGGCCCGATCAAACGACGCGATCTCATTGCCACCCTCAAAACATTTGGTTTTCAAGGCCCATACAAGGGCAGCAAGCACGACCATATGGTGCGCGGCGCGCAACGTCTGAAAATCCCCAATGAGCATCATCAGGACATCAGTCTCGACCTGCACAAGCGCATCGTGAGCGAGGCGAGCATCGACCCGCGCGAATGGCGCGACGCATAGAGCACTCACACCTCGTCACTTGATGGGGGTTCTCCCGCACTCTCGATACTGCTGGCGAAGTCGTCAAATCAACGTACGGACGCAGCAGAAGGGCGGGACGGTGGTCGCATTTCGCGCCGATTTCGCCTCGTTTCGGACTTCGCCAGCAGTATCACTCTCGATGCATCGAAATCGCTGCATTGCCAGTCGCAGCAATGGCTCCATCGGTCGACACTGATTCGTGTGGCCGTATACGTCTCATACGAGCTATCGTCCACCCGATAGTGAGGAAATGAGCCGTTCGGCATCATCGGGGTTGCGGGAGAACCCCATCAGATGACGCGGTATGCACTCCACGTCATGCTCGTCCCACGAGTTCCCGGCGAATCGCGGCGCGCGTGCCGTCGAGATCGAAGCACTCGCGCTGATTGGTCTGCATCAGCCGCGTGGCGATGGCGATCGCCTGGCGCTCGGTCAGCAGCCGATCGTCCACCTCGGCCTGCAAGGCG
>JBPCMC010000054.1:0-5409 GCA_051002645.1 Thermomicrobiales bacterium | reverse complement strand
GAACCACACCACCTTCCTCCTCTCTTCCTTTCCTCCGGCGTGCTCCCTGCCCCCCCCCCCCCCCCCCTCCCCCTCCCCCCCCCCCCCCCCCCCCGCCACTCTCTTCCTCGGTATCCGTCTCTGACATGGCACGGTCGTACGCGATATAGGTGGCGAGGCCCGCCTCCGCCGCCGCCTGCTCGGCGATCTGCTTGCTCTTGCCCGTACCCGTCGCGAGGACGCGGTCGTCAAGCATCACGGCGACGGTGAAACGCCGCTCGTGCTCCGGCCCGAGCGTGTCGAGCGTCTTGTACGTCGGCGTGATCCGCTCGCGCTCCTGCGCGATCTCCTGGAGTCGCCCTTTGAAATTCCCGGCCATCGTCCGCGCGACGACTTCATCCGCCTCGGCATCGAGGATGGGCACGAGAAATGCCTCGACCGCCGCCATGCCCCGGTCGAGCAAGATGGCGGCGAGCAGCGCCTCGAAGGTGCCACCGAGCACGCGGTCCGGCAACTCGGTACCGCGCTCCCCCTTGGAGATGAGCAGCATCCGGTCGAGACCAATCTCCTGCGCCCAGCGCGACAGCGTCTGATTGCTGACGAGCGCCATGCGACGGCGCGTCAACTGACCCTCCGGCGCATCCTTGTAGCGATGATAGAGGTATTGCGCGACGAGGAAGCCGAGCGCGGCGTCGCCGAGGAATTCGAGTCGCTCATTGGATTCCGTCGCGCTCGCGTCCTCGTTCAGGTAGGAGCGGTGGATGAGCGCCTCGCGCAGCAGGTCCCACCGCGCGAACTGCATATCGAGCGCGGCGGCGGCCTGCGCGACTTCCGGCTCCATCTGACGGAGCATCGGCTTCCGCTTGCCGCCCGGTTTGCGCGTACGTGCCGTCGATGAAATGGCGCTACCCCTCCCGCGTCGTGCCCCCGTGCATCCGTCCGCGCCGCCGCGTGCGTCTACCGCAAGGGAGTATAGCATCGGGAGCGGGCAGCAGGTGATACACTGCCGCCGGCATGGTCACCGCACCGCAGGCATCGGAAGGATGTACGTTTCGGCCTTATCTGCCTGCTTCCTGCTGCCCGCTGCCCGCTGATTACCGAAAGGAGCATCCGAACGTGAAAGTAGCCGTCACCGGGGGCAGCGGGGGGATCGGCAACCTCATTTGCCTCGATCTCGCGCAGCACGGATATGAAGTGGTCAACGCGACGCGATCCGCGCCGAAGCAGGAGCAGCCGGGGGTGCGGTTCGTGCAGGCGAACACCTCCGATATGGGCGAACTGATCGGCGCATTCGCGGGCGCGGACGCCGTTATGCACATCGCCGCGATCCCGAGCCCGATGCGTAACCCGGCACAGGTCGTCTTCAACGAGAACACCGAGGGCACCTACAATGTCTGCGAGGCGTGCTACGCGCTCGGCATCGACACCGTGATCTATGCATCGAGCATCAATCACCTCGGCCTCGACTTCCGCTACCGCGACTTCACGCCCGATTACTTCCCCGTGGATGAGGAGCACCGCACGCTCGCACAGGACCCGTACGCGCTCTCCAAAGTGGCGTGTGAGGAGATCCTGCACGGCTTCCATCGCCGCTGCGGGATGCGCGTCGTCTCGATCCGCCCGCCCGCTGTCATCCTGCCGGACCAGTACCAGCGCCGCTTCGAGGCGAACCGCAAGAACCCGCTCACCGCCGGTGGCTTCCTCTGGACGTATGTGGACGCCCGCGATCTCGCGACGCTCTTCCGCCTCGCCCTCGAGCATACCGAACTGCGCGACGAAGTTATCTACGGCACCGCCGAGGACGCCTGGGCGGAGCGCCCGCTCGCCGAACTCGTTCCGCAGTACTTCGCGCAGGCCGGCAACAAGGCCGCGCACCTCGTCGGCAACCAGGCAGGCGTCACGAACGCGAAAGCGAAGCGACTGCTCGGCTTCGAGCAGCAATACTACTGGCGCGACATCGTGAAGTAGCCAGTAGCCAGTAGCCAGTAGTCAGAAAATGCAGCGTATCCATCCAAACTGGCTACTGGCTACCAACTACTTCGCGACCGAAGGGAGCGCATATGCGCATCGTTGTCACCGGCGGGAGCGGCATCGTTGGCGGGTTTGTTGTCCGCAATCTCGTCGCGGCGGGGCATGAGGTGATCAATGCCACGCGGCGACCGCCACGCGCGCCCGTGCCGGGCGCCGGATTCGTGCAAGTGGACACGACGGACATGGGGCAGGTCGTCGGCGTGCTGACGTTCCGCGGCAAGACGGCGGACGCCATAATCCACCTCGCCGCACTGCCGAACGTCTGGCCTATCGCGGCCTCGTTGCCGACCAATGTCTGGCGGATTAACGCGCTCTCCGTCTACAACGTCGCGGAGGCGTGCGCGCAACTCGGCATTGCCAAATTTGTCGAGACGAGCAGTGTCAATGTCCACCAGTACCTGCGCTCCGGTGGCACGGTCGCGCCACCCCGTTGGCCGATGGACGAGACGACGCCGGACTGGGTCGTCAACGCCTACGGCCTCTCCAAGATTGCGGGCGAGGCGACCGCGCGAATGCTCCACGCCCGCACCGGCGCGCAGGCGATCTCCATCCGCCCCGCCCTCGTCATCGCGCCGGATGAATACGCCATGCGCATCGGCCAGTTGCGCGGCGGTCGCCCGAAGACGTGGCTCTCGTGGTCCTACACCGACGCCGAAGACCTCGCGGAAGCGTACCGGTTGAGCGTCGAGAAAGATCATCTTGGCTGCGAAGCGCTCTATGTCGTCAATGACGACGCGTTCACCGATGACCCAATCGAGCGCTGCATCGCGGACGCCTATCGCGATGCCGGGCCACTCGACATCAACATGCGCGGCCATGAGGCAGACATTGCCAACGCGAAGGCGAAACGCCTGCTCGGTTGGAAGCCGCAGCATTCATGGCATGATTATGGCCAGTAGTCAGAAGTCAGTAGCCAGAAAACTCGCGCGAAGCGCTTCCGTATCCAACTGACTACTGACTACTTGCTACTGACTACTCGCAGCGACCGAAGGGAGTGCACATGCGTGTCGTCGTCACCGGCTCCAGTGGGCGGATCGGGCAGCAGGTCGTCAAGGAACTGGCGGCACATGACTACGATGTGATCGCCACGGACATCGCCCGTGCGCCGGGCGATCTGCCGGCAGGCGTGCAGTACGTTCAGGCGGACATGACGCAGCCCGCCGATGTTGCGGGCGTCCTCACGTTCCGGGGCACGAAGCCGGACGCGGTGGTCCATCTCGCCGCCATCCCAAACCCGACGAAAGACCCGCCGGAAGTCGTTTACGGGACGAACGTGCTGAGCGTCCACAACGTCGTGGAGATGGTCGGCACGCTCGGCATCCCGAAGTTGATCGAAACGAGCAGCATCAACTGGCTCGGCATGGACTTCCGCACCCACGAGTGGTGGCCGTCCTATCTGCCGGTCGATGAGTTCCATCATCATCAGGCGCAAGACCCGTACGCACTTTCAAAGTTCGTCGGCGAGCAGGCGGCGGCGATGATCCGTAATCGCTGTGGCACCGAGGTAATTTCGATCCGCCCGCCTTACGTCGTCTTCATCGACTGGTGGCCGGACGTGGTGAAGCGCGTCCACGAGCAGCCACTCTCGTTCGCCTCCGGTCTCTGGGCATATATCGACGTGCGCGATCTGGCGATTGCCTACCGCAAGGCGCTCGAAGCGCACGTCACCCTCCATGAATCCTTCTACATCGTCGCCGACGATGCCCTCGCCGAACATCCGGTCGCCGAACTCGCCCCCCAAGTCTCCAAGGAACTCGGCGAGAAGGCGAAGTCCCTCACCGGCACCCAACCAGGCGTCGACAACGCCAAGGCGAAGCGGATGCTCGACTGGAAACCGTCCTTCTCGTGGCGAGATTTTGCCTAACCCCCGGCCCCTTCCCTCGCAGGGAAGGGGTGACTCGCGCAAATTACCGTGGCCTGTGCTTGATCGCCCATTACTCCAAGATAACCCTGCTCCCCTTCCCTGTGCGGGAAGGGGCTGGGGGTTAGGAACTTCCGTGGCATCACCGTTGCATTTACCTTCCGTCATTGCAACGCACCTGCATTGCTGCCGTCTACGCGAAGGAGTACCCGATGGATCGCCGGTTAGATGACGAGAAGCAGCGCGACGAGACGATCGAGGCCGGCAAGGATGCGGTCGGGGAAGAACTGACCGACGACGAGGCCGATCACGCGCACCAGAAGGAAGGCACAAACGCCGTCCATTCGCGCACCGGCGAGCAGCAAGAGGTCGGGCGCGAAGGCGGCCGCACCGATCACATCGTGCTCGATAAAGGCGAAGCGGTACCGCGCCACCCACAGGGTTAGGCGGCGGAGAAGCCGGGGAGAACCGCATGCTGCCCAGAGGGCGCCCGGCAAAGAGCGCAGAGGTCGCAGAGGAAGAGAATGACGCAGGATTTGTGCTTCCTCTCTTTCTTTCTCTGCGCCTCTCTGCGCCTCTCTGTGTCCTCTGCGTCTCTGCGGTTCTCCCCGGCTTCAGCATTCCCGTCCCGCGCATTGACGCTGCACCACTCGCGCGGCTATCCTACGGATGCGCGGTGTGTACGGACAGACCGCGAACCCGTGGGAGGCCCCGGTGCGCCTGACCCTTCCTCTGCCGCCCGGCGTGAATAATCAATACGTCACGGTCGGCCACAAGCGTGTGCTCTCCAAGGAGGCATCCGCCTTCAAGAAGCAGGTGATGGCGGCGGTGGAGAATGCCGTCTCGCACGATACCGCCCTACTCGAAGAGTTGGAGGAGATGCGCGACACCCCGCTCGGCATTGACTTCGGTTTCCACTTCTCCTCTCCGCGCCGCCGCGACCTCGACGGCGGCTTGAAGATCGCACTCGATAGCCTCTGCGGCGCGCTCGGCCTCGATGATCGGGACGTGGTGGATATCCATCTCGCGAAGTTCCTCGATCCCCTCGCGCCGCGCCTCGAGGCGGAGATCGCGGCCGTCCACGACTGGCAGTTCGACACACGCTATGTCTATCTCGGCGATGCGGAAGGAGCGAAGACGCAATGATAACGCAGCAGCCAGCAGCCAGCAGCCAGCGGTCAGCGATCCTCAGCACTCAGCACTCATGCCGCCCAGAGGGCACCCGCAGCACTCGGGACTGCGTCGTGGTCGTGGACTTCGGCTCGCAGACGGCGCAGTTGATCGTCCGCCGCGTGCGCGAGTTGAACGTCTACAGCGAACTCGTGCCGCACGATGCACCGTGGGAGCGGGTGGCGGCGCTCAGTCCGAAGGGGATCATCCTCTCCGGCGGGCCGAAGAGCGTCTACGCACCCGGCGCGCCGCAACGGCCATCCGGGCTCCTCGAACAGGACCTGCCGATCCTTGGCATCTGCTACGGGATGCAAGCCCTCTTCCATGTACTTGGCGGCGATGTGCGCCGCGAGGGCTATCCCGAGTAC
>JBPCMC010000053.1:0-6074 GCA_051002645.1 Thermomicrobiales bacterium | reverse complement strand
CGGTGCTACTTCAGTGCGGAGTCGCTGGCGAGCGTGATTCAGCGGCAGCAGGAACTGCCGACCCTAATCGCGGCGGACTGATTCGACCTTTCGACCTTTCGACGGAACCGCATCATGTATTTACACGATTGACAGGACACACCCCGCGCTGCCAACGATTGCTTTGAAATCGTTGATGAAATGCGCTTGATCGAAGTATCCGAGGTCTACTGCCAGTTTTGGCCAATCGACCACGTCGCCGACCGCCAACCGTTCGGCTGCATCGTGGAGCCGGTAGCGTTTGATGACCCATTTCGGGCTGACGCCGACGTATTGACTGAAGATGCGCTGCAATGACCGCGTCGTGAGGGTGAGCGGACGTGCGACATCGTCAACCCTGGTGATCGCGCGGTCGGCGATGATCCGGTCGATGATCTGATTGACGAGCGCGACATTCTCATCGCGTTCCGGGAGGCGCTCGCGCAGGAAACAGTCCGCGATCCCGATCATCGCGCCTTCGTCCTCACTGCGGCGCATCTCCTCCTCAAAACGCACACCGTCCGCGCCGAAAACATCGTGCAGACTGAGCGAGCCATTCGTAAAGCGAGAGACCGGCGTTTTCACGAAGGGGTAGAAGGCGCCGGGCTTGAACTTCACGCCGAAGGCCCGACCGCGCCCTTCGAGCAGACGGGAGAACTTTCCTTGCATGACGCCGACGATGCTCGCTGTGTCGTCCTCGATCACCAGATGGACACACGGATGGGGGAGGACCTCCTGCGCATACGGTTCCTGGCCGCGGAGATCCCAGTTGACGATCCAATACTGCTCCACGAAAAACGCGAGATCGGGCGCTGGTGGGTGGAGGGAGAGCCGAAACTTCCCCTCCCCCGCCTTCGGGTGCAATATTCCCCTGGGCTTCCCGACCGCTGAATTTGTCATCGCTCACACCGGGCAACTGTCAACCCGCAGTCGCCAGGGAGGCTGGTCATGAACTGTGAGCAGCGTATCGTGCCTTGCATCAATGATGGCACGAGTAGGCTCCCCTGTCGCGTTTTTACAATACCTCGCGTCGCCTCCATGCTAAAGTAACGGTATCTTGACACGAACAGATGTTCGCGTCAATACAGAGGGTCACGCCGTTGCGATAACGACAAGGAGAAAGCAGACATGAGCACACAAGCGACGGGCACATTTGCGATCAAGACGTGGGACGAGCAGGCGTATCACGAGTCCGGCGACGGCACGAAGATGACCGCCGCGCACGTCTCCTATCTCTACCAGGGTGCCATCGAGGGTGAGAGCATCATGGAATACCTGATGAGCTATCGCCCGGATGGCACCGGTGTGTACGTCGGGTTGGAGCGCATCACGGGGAGTGTCGGCGAGCGGGCGGGGAGTTTCGTCCTCCAGCACAGCGGCACATTCGCGGCGGACGGCGTGACGGGAACGTATCTCGTCGTGCCGGATTCCGGCACGGACGATCTGCGCGGGCTGCGCGGCGGGGGCAACCTTTCCATCTCCGGTGAAGGGCCATATCCCTTCCCCCTCGACTACGATTTCGCGTAGTAGACACGACGTACGGTCCGACAACGCTCATGTCACAATTGGAGGGAGATCACCATGAGTACTCATCTCGCCCATATCCAGTTCAACGTCCATGCGGAACATGTGCCATTTTACCGGGACCTGATGGCCTTCCTGGGTTGGAAGACGCTCTTCGAGAACGAAGGGATGCTCGGCGTGGCGGACACGAGCGATGACAGCCTCTGGTTCATCGGCCAGGTCAAAGCGGTCAGCAACGACTACGACGGGCCGGGGATGAATCACCTCGCCATCGGCGCGGAGTCGCAAGCGGACGTCGACGCCGTCGCGTCCCACCTAAAAGAGCGGGGTGTCGAACTACTCTTCGAGACGCCACGGCACCGGCCGGAGTTCAGCCAGAGCGACGAACAGACCTATTACCAGGTGATGTTCGAATCGCCGGATCGCATCCTCCTGGAGGTCGTGTACACCGGCCCGAAGTCCGCCTGAGCGTCACGCCGGGTTCCCCGATGAGCCATCCCCTTACCCGACTACCCCTTGGTCCATGCGATGACCGTGCATGAAGTCGGCGGCGGTGAGGAAAGGAGCGGTTTGCTGAGAGGAGTGGGGGAATTATGCAGTCACACGCTGAGGCTCTGGTACGGTGCGGTCGTGCCGCATCGCGTTCGCGATAACCAGCGCAATGGCATGCCGCAATGAAGACTCTGCCGCCTCCGGCGTCTCTTCCGCCGCGACGAGCCACGGGAACTCTTCTGCCTGTGCGACGTATCCGTTTTCATCGTCGTACGCGATGGCTATGGAGTACGGGAGGGCCGCGCGTCGCCTTGCCTCATCAGAGATGACGACACGCCGCGTATAAATCGGATGGTAGCGATGCTCACTTCTCATCGGGCATCACCCTCGCTCTCCCGCCGCCGTACTTCATCAATCGCCGCGAGCGACTTTTTGACCTAGACCGGCAATACATGTTTCGTGCCGCCATGCGGCTTAACGACACCTGGCTGGATGTCTCCATACTGTCGATGCTCGTAGTTGTAATGGCTACCGTTGACGCTGAAGCGGAAGCCGTTATCTACGAGTAGATCATGTAGTTGCTCGAAGCGGACTTGCGCGGGATTGCGCCGCATCGCTTGTTCCCGCTTCTCCCGCTTCGTCATCGCCGCATTCCTATTGTATCACGCTGCCTCATACAACCGAGTTTTGGCCCTCAGTGCCGCATGTCGCCCGTTCCCGTTACCAAATCCTCAATCTGCCAACCGTATTCCGTCGGCATGGCCGGTTCGTAGCGAATGACGAGGCCCGCCTTCATCCCGCCGTATGCTGCATCGTTCGGCCAAGTGTGATCGCGGAAAGGAAAGCGGAAGGTTGTGACGTGTGACGCTTGTACTGCCCCCGCCGCCCTTTCTGACCGTCCGGCTGCATCCCGTTCTTCCTTCTCATGTGGCGTGGCACCCCTCGCGCGACCTATGGTACCGTAACTGGACGGAAAACGATTGAACCACAGAGGCACAAAGAGCACAGAGAAAACGCGGAGGAGAAATCAAATGACTATTCGTTTTCTTCTCTCCCGCCTCTGTGTCCTCTGTGTCTCTGTGGTTAATGCATCGCCGGAGGTATGTGATGGGCGCGACGTTGCAATCGTATATCGGTGGGGAGTGGCGGAACGGGGTGCGGACGGCCCAGGACATTAGCCCCGCCAATCCGAGTGAGGTCGTCGCGGATGTGTCGATGGGCGACGCGGCGCTGGCGGCGACAGCGGTCGAGTCGGCGCGGAGTGCCTTCCCGGCTTGGCGGAAGATGCCCGCCCCGGCGCGCGGCGAGATTCTCCGCAAGGCGGCGGAACTGCTCGACCAGCGGGCGGAGGCGGTCGGGCGCGACCTGACGCGCGAGGAAGGGAAGACGCTCGCCGAGGGGATCGGTGAGACGCGGCGCGCCGTCGCCATCCTGCGCTACTACGCGGGCCAGACGCTCGAACCGGACGGCGAGACCTACCCGAGCGCGTCGCCCGTCACCTTCCTCTACGCGCGCCGCGAGCCGGTCGGCGTCGTGGCGGCGATCACGCCGTGGAACTTCCCGATCGCCATCCCCGCCTGGAAAATCGCCCCCGCGCTCGCCTACGGCAATACGGTCGTCTGGAAGCCCGCCGAGATCGTGCCGCTCACCGCCGTCCATTTCTTGCGGGCGCTCGTCGATGCCGGGCTGCCGCCGGGCGTGCTCAATCTCGTCCTCGGCAAGGGCTCGGAGGTCGGCAATGTGCTGACGACGCACGACGGCGTGGACGCCGTCACCTTCACCGGCTCGAACTCGGTCGGTCGGGCGATCCAGATGCAGGCGATCCAGCACGGCAAAAAGGTGCAACTGGAATTGGGCGGCAAGAACCCCGCCGTCGTGCTCGCCGACGCGAACCTCGATCACGCCGCCGAGCATGTGGCGCGCGGCGCGTTCCTCAGCGCGGGGCAGAAATGCACGGCGACAAGCCGCGTGATCGTCGAGCAATCCGTCGTCAAGGATTTCCAGGACCGCCTCGTCGCGCTCATCGAGGGGTGGAAACTCGGCGATCCGCTCGATACCGCGACCAGGGTCGGTCCCGTCGTCTCGCAGGATCAGATGGAGACGGTGACGGGCTACCTCGATGCCGGGGTGAAGGAGGGTGGCCGCGTCCTGACCGGCGGCAAGCGCGCGACGAACCTCGGCGACGGCTACTACATCCAGCCGACGGTAATCACCGACTTGAGCCGGGATAGCAAAGTAGCGCGGGAGGAGATCTTCGGCCCCGTCGCCGCCATCGTGACCGCCACGTCATACGATGAGGCGGTCGCACTGGCGAACGACACGCCCTTCGGCCTCACCTCCAGCCTCTTCACGACGGACCTTTCCCGCGCGCTGCAATTCGCGCAGGAGATCCGCACCGGTGTCGTCAAGGTCAACCAGGAGAGCGCGGGGTTGGAATACCACGTCCCCTTCGGCGGCATGAAGGAGAGTTCGTCCGGCTCCCGCGAGCAGGGTAAGGCGGCGCGCGAGTTCTTCACCCAGTGGAAGACCGTCTACCTCGACCCCTCGCCGTAAACTGGAGAGACGCTTGAACCACGAAGACACGAAGAGCACGAAGATGGGAGAAGAACGAAAGGATTGCGCTCTTCTTCTCTTCTCTCTCCTTCGTGCTCTTCGTGTCTTCGTGGTTAGCGTTCCCCCATGACAGTGCTGAGTGGGCTGGACCGGCTGCCTGCGGAAGTGGTGCAGGGGAAGCGGGTAGGGGTGGTCGCGAACCCGACGGGGGTGGATCGCGCGTTCCGGCGCACTGCCGATGTGCTGACCGCGCGGGGCGCGCGGGTGGTGGCGCTCTTCGGGCCGGAGCATGGCCATCACGGCGTCGAGCAGGCGGGGGTACCCGTCGCGGGCGGGGAGCGCGACCCGGCGACCGGGCTGCCCGCCTACAGCCTCTATCAGGTGCGGGACGGTGACGCGCACGTTTTCGGGCCGCCGCACGGCAGCCTCGATGGATTGGATGCCCTCGTCTTCGATATTCAGGATGTCGGGGCGCGCTACTACACCTATCCCTCGACGCTCGGCATCCTGATGGAGTCGGCGCCGCTGCCGATCATCGTCATCGACCGGCCAAACCCGATTGGCGGCGTACAGGTCGAAGGACCGACACTCGACCCCGCCTTCCGCTCCTTTGTCGGGCGGTATCCGGTGCCGGTGCGGCATGGCCTGACGCTCGGCGAACTCGCCACGCTGATCAATCGGCAGTTCCTCGATGGCACGGCGGACCTGACGGTCGTGCCGATGGAGGGCTGGCAGCGGGAGATGCAATTCGTGGAGACCGGCCTGCCGTGGGTGCCGCCCTCGCCGAATATCCCGACGACGGAGACGGCGCTGCTCTATCCCGGCGCCTGCCTGATCGAAGGAACGAACCTTTCCCTCGGTCGGGGCACGACGCGCCCCTTCGAGGTGGTCGGCGCGCCGTGGATCGACCCATCGACGCTCGCGGCGGCGCTTCGCGCGCTCGCCCTGCCCGGCCTCGCCTTCCGGGAGACGTACTTCAAACCCGCCTTCGACCGCTTCGCGGGCGAGGTCTGCGGCGGCGTGCAACTGCACATCACCGAGGAGGGCCGCGCGAACGGACTGCCGGGCATCGTGCGGAGCGGCCTGCACATCGTTGCCGCCGTGCTCCGGTCGTACCCGGACGCGTTTGCCTGGCTGCCCGCGCATTTCGACCGTCTGATCGGCAGCGATGCGCCGCGCCGACTGCTCACGGCAACGGAGAGCGACCCCGCGATGCTCTCCGCATTGTTCGCGCAATGGGAGCAGGATGAGACGGCGTTCGATCGCCTGCGGCGCGACTCGTTGTCCTATTGATCATACGCCAGCAATCATTTACCCCTGTCCACCGTCGCGGATAGTGAGGGGCGGTCGGCAATTGTGCTCAGGGCTTATGCATTCTCGGAGTGAGCGGCAGTAATTATGAAAGTGCGCTTCT
Source organism: Thermomicrobiales bacterium (assembly GCA_051002645.1). Classification (GTDB taxonomy): domain Bacteria; phylum Chloroflexota; class Chloroflexia; order Thermomicrobiales; family JALYUS01; genus JALYUS01. The sequence continues at coordinate 73 of JBPCMC010000053.1, read as the reverse complement.
TTGGTAGGATTTCGTTGCTGACGCGAAAACCCGATCAAAGGAGCGCACGATGCCATCTACGCACCATTTGTCG
>JBPCMC010000052.1:0-4501 GCA_051002645.1 Thermomicrobiales bacterium | reverse complement strand
TTCGGCTGGCGGGAGGACGCATCGTGATCTCGCCGTGGCTGATCTCGGTATTGCGCTGCCCTGTCTGCGTCCAGGAAAGCCCCGGATCGAGCGGGCTCATGCCTTTGGATAGCGCTCTGGTCTGTGCAGCGTGCGGCACTCGCTACCCGCTCCACCGCGACTATGTCGATATGCGACCGCCGACGGGGCTCTCCGGCAAAGAAACGGTCTACAACGACGCGGCGGCCGATCTCGACGACCCGGAAATCCGACCACCTGTGCTCTCGGCGGGAGTACGCCAGCGCGTGCTATGTCTGCTCCTCCGCCCCCGCGCCGATGACGCGCTGCTCGAAATCGGCTGCGGCAACGGCAAGTTCGCCGTCTGGAATCGCGACGCAGTCGCCCATCTGGTCGGTCTCGATCCGGCGGCACGCTTCGCAGACATGGCCCGAGCAACGGTAGACCTCGTGCAGGGTGACGCACGCGCCTTGCCGTTCGCACCCGGCGTCTTCACCGGCGCGTACTCGGTCGATGTCTTCGAGCACCTTGACCTCCCCGGCGTGCGGGCGCATCTCGCCGAGGTGCGCCGCGTCTCGTGCGGCGACGGTCGCTATTTCTGCTTCTCGAACACACGGGAGCGCTCGTGGCTCAACCGGCTGATCGATCCGGGGCGACGGCTTGCCGAGGCGCTGCATCGGGCAGGCGTCGTGGATCGCACGCGCGACCATCTCCGCAAGGGGGATCACGTCAAAGCGGTCGAAACGACCGATGCCTTGCAGGACGAACTCTATCGTGCCGGTCTTGGTGTGGAGCGACTCTGGTATTTGAACCCCCTAGTTGCAACCTATGTCGAAACGATTGGCTTCGCGGTTGTCGAGCGCCTCCTCAACCGTCGCGCTGGCGTTGACGGGCACACGGGATCGTCTATAAGCGCAGAATCGACACCCTCAGTCCGGGCGGCGGCGGCGCAACGACCGGCGGTGCAAGCGGCGTTGCGGGTCGCGACCGCGCTCCTGATGGCGGATGTCATCTTCTTCCGGCGCATCCGCACCGGCCCGTTCTTCCTGCTCGCGCGTCCTGACCGACGCCGATGAAGGTCCTTTATTGCGCGCTCGCCATCGATATTACCCGCTCCCACGGTGGCGCGACGCACGTCGCCGAGGTCGCGAACGGCCTCGGCGCGCTCGGTCACGATCTCTGGGTGATCGCTGCGGGCGGGCATGATGCGTACGCCAGCCAAATCGACGGGCGTGTCTCACTCGTCCAGACGCCTCCCGCGCTCGCCTGGCAGATGATACCGCGCGTGCGGCGCATCGTCCGCGCGTGGCGACCGGATGTCGTGATGGAGCGGTTCTACACCTTCGCGGGCGGCGGCATCATTGCGGCACACGCACATGGCATCCCCTCCCTGCTAGAGGTGAACGCACCAATCTTCGATCCACCAGGCAGCCGCAAGGAGCGCATCGACCGACTGACGGGCCGGATGATGCGCCGGTGGGCGACGCAGCAATGCCGGTGGGCGGATCGTATCGTCACACCGCTGGCGACGACGGTGCCGGAGGAAGTGCGCGCGAAAGTGGTGCCGCTGCCGTGGGGCGCCAATGTCTCGCGCTTCGATCCCGCGCGGATGCCCGCCAGTAGTTCGGCCGTCGCGGCCCTCCGCGCGCGGTACGGCATCGCGGGCGGCGCGCCGGTGATCGGTTTCGTCGGCAGCTTCCGCCCCTGGCATGGCGCGCATGATGCTCTCCGGGCGTACCACATCGTCCGGCAATCGCTGCCCGAGGCACGCCTCCTCTTCGTCGGCGACGGACCGGAGCGGCGTGACCTGGAAGAAGCCGCCGGGGACGATCGTGGCGTCATCTTCGCCGGCGCGGTACCTTACGCGGACGTGCCCGCCCACATCGCGCTCTGCGACGTGATGGTTGCGCCGTTCGCGCCGAGCCAGCACGCGCCGCTGCGCCACTTCGGCTTCTACTGGTCGCCGCTCAAGGTCTTCGAGGCGATGGCGATGGCGGTCCCAATCGTCACGACCGCAATCATGCCGCTCACCGAGATCGTGGATGACGCGGGCGTCTGTGTGCCGGAAGGCGACAATGAAGCAATGGCGCGCGCGATCGTCGAGATCATCGTGGGCCGTCAGGTACATGACGCGATGGGCGCAAACGGACGCGCGCGGGTGATCGAGCACTACTCCTGGCAGGCGCATTGCCGCCACCTGGACCGTATCCTATCGGAGATGGTGGCAAGGCCATGACGCGACCGCTGCGCATCCTCTTCATTACCGACGCCTTCCCGCCGCACGCATACGGCAGCGGGTGGAGCACCTATCATCTCGCGCGCGGCCTGCGTTCCCAGGGACACATTGTCCGAATCATCCTCGCCGATCCCACCCTGCGGGTTGCGGCAACGCGCTACGATGACTTTCCCGTCTGGCGCGCGCCATCAGCCAGCCGACGGTACAATCAGGCGGCTTTCGCTGCGAGCGGCCTCGCGCCGGGCCGGGCCGCGCATTCCATCGTGCGGCAATGGAAGCCCGATATTATCCACGCCCAACACATCAACTCCGCACTGATCGCGCATCGCGCGGCGGCAGGAACGCCGGTCATCGTCACGGTGCGGGATCACTGGCCGATCTGTTTCTATGGCACCGCGCTCGCCGACGCCCGCTGCCCGGCCTGCCTCCACGGCACGCAGACAGCGTGCAACGCGCGGCGCGGCTCGCCAGGTGCCTTGCATATCGCACAGATACTTAAGGCAGCTGCGATGCGGGCAATGCTCGCCCAGCGCGGGCGCGTCCTGCGCTCCGCTGCCGGGGTGATCGCGCTCAGCGAGTCGATTGAGCTCGAAGTCAGCCGCGTCGTCGGCCCCGCCGCCATCACGCGCATTCCGAATGCGGTCGATCAGACGGCGGTCACGAGCGCGGACACCGGGGCCATCGCGGACATCCCGGCGCGCTTTTTCCTCTTCGCCGGCAAACTGTCGGCGCACAAAGGTGCGGATCTCCTCCCTGAGATCATGCGGGCGATGGGCGACGACGTCCCGCCGCTGCTCGTCGTCGGTGATGGCGATGAAGCGGACGCGCTGCACGCCGCTGCCGTCGCCGGGACGCCTATCCGCGTGCTTGGCCGCGTACCGAACACGGCGGTCATCGGCCTGATGCGCCGCGCCATCGCGCTCATCACGCCCGCGCGGTGGCCGGAACCGCTCAGCCGCACGCATCTCGAAGCGCTCGCGTCGGGCTGCCCGATCGTCGCGACCGACACGGGCGGCACCGGCGAGATTGTCGTCCATTGCGTCACCGGCTATCTGACGGCGGTTGGGGATACGCAGGCAATGGCGCGGTATCTCGGCGTACTCGCCACCGACACGGCGCGGCGCGAGCGCATGGCAACGGCAGCGCGCGAGCGTTCCGCCAGCCACTTTTCCCTCGAAGCGGTGACGAAGCGTCACGTCGCCGTCTACGAAGCGGCAATCACGCGCGGCAAACAGGGGGCCGGCGCGGGGTCCCCAACGACGGGGCAGTGAGCGGGTTCACGAACCCGCTCACCGCTCGGCATTTACCCTCCGCTATGAGTTCCGCGTTTCTCGCGGCTGCCAGCCCGTGACGGACTGCGCCTCGATGGTCGCCTCGTGGAGCATGAAGCGAGACTCGTAGGCGAGGCCGAGGAACTGGTAGCCGTCCGCGATGCGGTCACTGACCGACTGCGCATCCGCGCACATGACGCCTGCGCCAACGCCATACTTCTTGCAGGTCTGGAGGATATGCGCCATCCCCTCCTGGAAGACCTTCGCCTCGGACCACGTCGTGAGCGTCTCGCCCATATTCGCCAGCATATCGTTTGGGCCGACGAAGACGCCGTCAATGCCGCCTTCCGCCAGCATCGCATTGAGGTTGTTGATCCCCTCGGGCGACTCGATCATGATAATGACGCAGATCTCGTCGTTCGCGCGTGCATTGTACTCACCCGGTTGCGCGTCCCACGAGGCGTTATATCGCCCGCCGCCAAACGAGCGGTTGCCGACGGGTGGATGCTTCGCTGCCCGTACGACGATGCGCGCTTCTTCCACGGTATTGACCATCGGCGCGATGATCCCCCACGCGCCCGCATCGAGCACCCGCTTGATGTTCTCATGCGTCCCCTCGGGCACGCGGACGAAGGGGGCGGATGGCGTACCGCGCATCGCCATCAGCATCAGGGCGACCGTCTCGATGGAAAAGGCGTTGTGCTCCCAGTCAATCGTCAACCAATCGAACCCGACGGTCGTCATCGCCTCAACGGCAAGGGGCGCGCCGTAACTCAACCAGGCGCCGACGGATGGGCGCCCCTCGCGAAGCGCACGTTTCACATGATTCTCTCTCATTCTTTTCTCCTTCTTAACCTGCATTCCTATGAGTAACAATATCATGAGGAATTACGCAGTTAATGAGAGAAACTCCGGTGATGGCAGGCTTCCCGTCTGTTTGCATGCAGGCGGGAAGTCTGCCATCTCCAGGTAAATCGTCCCAGCTGCGTAACTCCTA
>JBPCMC010000051.1:0-8504 GCA_051002645.1 Thermomicrobiales bacterium | reverse complement strand
CGACAAATGGTGCGTAGATGGCATCGTGCGCTCCTTTGATCGGGTTTTCGCGTCAGCAACGAAATCCTACCAAAGAAGCGCACTTTCATAATTACTGCCGCTCACTCCGAGAATGCATAAGCCCTGTAGACGGGGTTGCCGAGCGTGCCGATGCCGTCAATCGTGATCGCGACAACGTCGCCGCTTTCGAGCGTGAAATCGGACGGCGGGACGATGCCGGTGCCGGTGAGGAGCACCGCGCCATTCGGGAAGTCGTTCGCGCGCATGAGATAGGCGACCAGTTGTTCGAGCGGGCGGGCGATCTGATTGGTGTTGCTCTCGCCTTGAAAGACCGCGTTGCCGCTGCGCGTAATCGTCATCTGAATCGCCAGATTCGCGACATCCGTCACTTCGTCGACGAGCGCAATCGATGGCCCGAGGCCGCAGCAGTCGCGGAACATCTTCGCCTGGGGCAGGTAGAGCGGGTTCTCGCCCTCAATCGAGCGGGAACTGACATCGTTGCCGATGGTGTAGCCGACGATCTCGCCGCCGGCGTTGATGACCAGCGCCAGTTCCGGCTCCGGCACGTCCCAGGTACTGTCGCCACGGATCGCGAGCGGCTGGCCGGGGCCGACGACGCGCGAGGGCGTCGCATTGAAGAAGATTTCCGGCCGCTCCGCGCCATAGACGCGGTCATAGACGCTCTGCTCGCTACTCTCCTCCATGCGCGCATCGCGCGAGCGGAGATAGGTGACGCCGCAGGCCCAGACTTCCTGCGCGTCGAGCGGCTTGTGCAGCGTCGCCTCCGGGTGTGTGCAGACCGGCAACTGGTCGAACGGCGCGTCGTTCAGTAGTTGCCGCACCTCGGCCAGCGGTCGGGCGAGGACATTGCGCATCGAGTGGAGACCCGCGCCCTCCCACGCCGACAGATCGTACACGCCGCCGAGATCGACCCAGCCGAGGCGCGGCGTCGTGTTAATCGCGGTGCTGAAATGACAGAGTGGCATGATGCGTCGTCCTCCTACGCGGGCGGCGGGCTAATGGCCTTCGGGGAAATTATAGCGCGTGTCGCGGAACGTGCCGTGCGCGGCGTTGTACTCCGCGATCATCGGGATGAGTTCGTCCCAGAGGGCGTCCGGCACGGGCGTGAGGGCATCCTCGACGGCCTGTTGCACGCGCTCCGGTCGCGTCATACCGATGATCGTGCTGTGGATGCGCGGATCGCGCAGGGAGAAATGGAGCGCGGCGACTCTAAGGGAGACGCCGTGGCGTTCACAGGTCGCCGCCAGCCGCTTGGTTTGCGCAATCATCGCGGGCGACGCTTGCTGGTAGTGATAGCGCGGGTAGGCGTCCGGCCCTTTCGCGAGCATCCCGCTCCCATACGGCGCGGCATTGAGCACGCCGAGGCCGCGCTCGTGCGCGATCTGGAGGAGCGGTTCGGCGGTTTGATCGAGCAGCGTATAGCGGTTGTGGGTAATCACCGCATCGAAGGCCCCTGTCTCGACATAGCGAATTTCCATGTCGATCGGGCCGCCCGCGACACCGAGGGAATCGACCAGTCCCTCATCCTTCAACTTCTGCAGCGTCTCCACCGGGCCGTTCTTCGCCATTGCCGACGCGAAGGTCGTATGCTCGGGGTCGTGGAGATGCATCAGCGGGATTTTCTCCAGCCCGAGCAGCCGCAGGCTTCGCTCGACGCTGCGGCGCATCTGGTCGCCACTGAAGTCGTCGGTGTGCAAGTCGCGGTCGGCCTTCGAATCGAGCACGGAACCGGCGGGCAAGCCGCCCCGCTCGCGCAGGACGGTGCCGATGCGCCGCTCGCTCTCACCATCGCCGTACGACGCGGCAGTGTCGATGAAGTTAATCGGGCTATCGAGCAGCGCGCGGACGGTTTTGAGCGCGCGTTCCTCGGGCACGCCGTAGGCAAACGTCTCCGGCATATCCCCAAGCGGCGCGGCGCCGAGGCAGAGATTCGTCACCCGCAAACCCGTCGCACCGAGCGTGACCAGCGGCAGTTGTGCGCTCATGGGAACCTCACCCCCCGGCTCCCTCTCCATTGCGATGGAGAGGGGGAGCAATACGGGAATGTAGGGGCGCACAGCCGTGCGCCCTCTCTACTCAGTCCTTAGTCCTTAGTCCTCAGTCCTACCTCAGAGCGATGGACCGATGCGGTTGACGCCGAACTCGTTGCAGCCCCATCCCTCGGAGCGGGTTTGCTCGCCATTCGCGACGGAAATGACCTTCTCAAAGAGACGGCGACCGACATCCTGCAACGTCTCGGTGCCATCGACGACGGTGCCGGCGTTGATGTCCATGTTGTCGGTCATCTTCTCGTACATCGGCGTGTTCGTGGCGACTTTGATGACGGGCGCAATCGCCGCGCCAGTGACGCTGCCGCGCCCGGTCGTGAAGACGACCATCTGCGCCATGCCCGCGAGGTTGCCCGTCACGCTCTCGATGTCGTTGCCGGGCGTGTCCATGATGACGAGGCCCTTCTGCGTCGGCGGCTGGGCGTAGGCGAGCACTTCGTTAAGGGGCGTGCTGCCGCCCTTCTTCCTCGCGCCGATTGACTTTTCCTCGATGGTCGTCAGGCCGCCCTTGATGTTGCCGGGTGCGGGGTTGCCTTTGTTGAGGTCGACGCCCATCCGCAGCGCGTCATCCTCATAGCGGCGGACGGCGGCGACGAGTTGCTCGCCCACTTCGGGAGTGCGGGCGCGCGCGGCGAGCAGGTGCTCCGCGCCGAGGCATTCGGGCACTTCCGCCAGCATGATCGTGCCGCCCGCCGCGACGAGCATATCCGACGCGATGCCGAGCGCCGGGTTCGCGGTGATGCCGCTGAAGGCATCCGACCCGCCGCATTGCACGGCGAGGATCAACTCGGAGAGCGGCACCGGCTCGCGCATGTGCTTGCTGGCGCGTTCGAGGAGTGCGTGCGCCCGCTCGACGCCCTTCTCGACCGTCGCCTTGATGCCGCCTTCCTCCTGAATACCAAGGAACTCCACGTCCTGCCCGGTCTCGGCGATCATCTGCGCGACACGGTCGCCCTCAATCGTCTCGCAGCCGAGGGAGACGACGAGCACACCGGAGACATTCGGATTGGTCGCGTAGCCGATCAGCGTCGCGCGGGTCTGCTCGACATCGTCGCCGACCTGCGAGCAGCCGTGCTGATGCGTGACGAAGACGCATTCCGGTACCTGCTGCGCGATCCGCTGCACCACGGTGTTCGAGCAGACGACCGACGGGATGATAAGCACGAGATTACGCACCCCCGCGCGGCCATTGTGTCGACGATAACCGAGAAAGGACTGAGGACTAAGGACTGAGGACTGAGGTCGAGTGGCCGTAGAGGTTGTCATTTCAATGCTCCTTGATCGAGAAGTGCTGAACCTGAGCGATGCATTCCACTGAGTTCTCAGTCCTCGGACCTCGCTTGGAGATCGCCGCGGCCTCGCTGGCTGGTCACGTTATGAATATGGGTGTGCGACCCGGCGCGGATCGCCTGCGTCGCCCGCCCGATGCGCTCGCCGTATTTGATTACCTGATCGCCGTCCGCGATGTCAGCGGTCGCGAACTTGTGGCCGAAGGGGATCGGTTCGACGGTAATGACTTCGCGCATGGTGCCGTCCGGGACGGCGATGCGAAGATGCTCACCCTCGGTCAATTCCCGGATGGCGACGGCGACGTTGTCGTTCGCGTCCATAATCAGCGCGCGTGTCTCACCGGCGATACGGGTTTGCGTATCGGGCATCGGCTTTCCTCCCACCCTCATTTGATCCACGGCGACGGTCGGTAACCTCCGGCACGGTACGGCGATCTGCCTGTCGTGTCAAGCCGAGCGCGAGTATTTCGCGTTCGCGGCCTATAGCTTCGGCGGTGGGCTGCCGAGCGGCGATGCGATGGGCGCGAAGTGCAACGGTGCCCCAGGCGGAGGTGTGACCACACCGATGCGGTCTACTTCAACGGCGGCTACGTCGTCGGCGCGGCTACCATCGAGCGCGCGCAGCAAGGTCGCGTCCATTATCACCACATGCGTCGTGCCGGGCGGCAGGGTGACGGTGCGGTCCTGCTCCGTGCCATAGGTGACATCGACGAACTGGACGTGATATTCAGGGAGGTAGAGGAGCCAGTGGCGATAACTTTCGTAGGAGACGAGCAGCGTCGTTGCCGGATCGCCGTGGCTGCGTACATAGGCGATCTTTCCGTCAATCGTGCGGTCTTGCTGGCGGATGCCGTGCGCGGTCAATGTCAGCGGTCGGAAAAGGAAAATGCCGGTGTTCGCGACGACGACCAGCGCCACGAGCGCCGGGACCGCTACGCGGGCGAGCGGTCGCAGACGGAGCGCGACGAGCAGACGCGGCAATTCGGCGGTGAAGCGCGCCGCGATCAGCAGCAATGCGGGCACGAAGGTGAAGACATACCCCGGATCGCCGATGTGTACCCACGCATAGAAGAGCACCATCGGTGTCACCCACAGCACAAACAACCAAATGTAGGGGCGCACAGCCATGCGCCCTCCCCGCTCTTTCCACACTTCCCACGCCTGAGAGAGGAGCCAGGCCACCGCCCCCGCGACCGGCAGGGCGAGCGCGTAGAGGGCATAGCCCGTGTACTTCGCCGTATCCCGGAGGTTGACGATCAGCGCGTGCGGGCCGTTCTCCGCCACCGAATACCGCTTGAGTACATCATCGCTCGTGTACGCACGGAAAACCGCCCAGTAGCCCGACCAACCGCCGGAGAGGACGATGGTCGGAATGAACCACGCGAGTACGATCACACAGACCACCGCGCAGCTCAGAAGGATCGTGCGCAGCGGCAGCCGCCAATGCGCATAGATCCAGAGCGGCAGGAGGAAGAGCAGCAGATCGGGCCGGAAGCCGCCGCCGATTGCGTAGGCAGCGGAGAGCGCGAGCGGCGTCCAGAGTCGCACGGTATGTCCGTCGCGTCGGCACCGCCACGCGAAGAGGGCGACGAGCGTCGTGAAGAGCGCCAGCGACGGATAGGCGAGGGCGACCGCGCCGTTGGTCCAGAAGGTGACACTGAAGAGGAGATAGAGCGCGGCAATCACGCCCGTCGCGCGCCCGAAAAGTGTGCGCCCGAGCAGGAAGAGGGCGGCGCCCGCGCCCGCGCTGAGCAGCATCGCCACCGCGACGAGGGCATTGTTGGCATCCGGGATCGCCAGTTGCGCGACGCGGCCCATCGCCACGAAGACCGGATAGCCGGGCGGGTGTGGGTGGTGGAGCCGCACATCGTAGTCGTGCAGCGCGAGGACGAAGTTCACTGCATCCCAGTTGAAGACGCGGTGCGACCGGAACGGGAGGCGCGTGACAATCGTCGCAAGTGCGAATGCGGCAGCGATGGCGGCATCGCGTTGTGCGCCGTGAGTGACGAGTTCGTGCTGCCTGCTGCCCGCTGCCTGCTGCCTGCTATCGAGCTGCACGGCTACGCATCCTCAACGGCTTTCAGCGCCTCAATCGCCGCCCGAATGCGCTGATCGACGCGGCCCGGCCCGAGGACGAGCATCAGTTCGGCCTGATCGGGCGCTGCTTTCCGCCCCGTTGTGGCGACACGCACCGCGCCGAAGAGCCGCGAGCGATTGACGCCGACAGACTCCTTCACGGAATCAATCGCCGCGAAGAGCGCCTCTCGGCTCCGCCAGTCCGCGTCCGCGAGGACGGTGAGCGCCGCTTCAAGCACGTCGCGCACTCGGTCGCCGCCCTGCTGCGTGAGGAGTGCGACCATCTCGGCATCCGCTGCCGGTTGCTCGAAGAAGAAGCGCGTCGCCTCCGGCACCTCGGCGAGCGTCTTGACGCGCTCCTTTTCGAGCGACAGGGCGCGACTGACATAGTCACGCGGCGCGTCGTGCGCGAGATCGGCATCATGGAGGAAGGGGAGTGACCGCTCCACGAATTCGTCGAGTGTCAGGCGGTGATTGATCCACTGGCCGTTCATCCAGAGCAGTTTGTCCTTGTCCCATGCGGACGGGGCGGGGCGAATATCCTCGATGCGGAACCGTGCGGCAGCTTCTTCTTTGCTGAAGAGTTCGATGTCATCGCCGAATGACCAGCCGAGCAGGGCGCAGAAGTTGATCAGCGCCTCGGGCAGAAAGCCCTGCTCGCGGTACTCGTGGAGCGCCGAATCGCCGTGCCGCTTGGAGAACTTCTTGCCGTCCGTGCGCGTGACGAGTGGCAGGTGGCACCATGCGGGCCGCTCCCAGCCGAAGGCGTCATAGAGCAAGGCGTGGATCGGCAAATTCGGAATCCACTCGACCGCCCGCATGACGTGAGTGATCTCCATCGCATGATCGTCCACCACGACGGCGAGATGGTAGGTCGGGTAGCCGTCGCGCTTCAGCAGCACCGGATCAGCGGGGATGTCGCGGTTCTGCCAGCGCATCTCGCCGCGCACGGCGTCGTAGGCGACCGTCTCGCCATCGAGCGGCGTCTTGAAACGGATTGCGGGCGGGGTCTCGCTCTGAGCGCGCGCTTCATCCCGCTGCGCCGGCGTCCAGTCGCGGTATTTGCGGAAGGTGTGCGTGGTGTCGGGCGCGGCGTTCTTACCGGGCGGCGAGGGCGGGTCGAAATCCTCAAAGGCATAGCCGTTCTCAAGCAGCCATTGCGCCCACTCCTGGTAACGGGGCAGCCGCTCACTCTGGATGTACGGCGCGTACGGGCCGCCGACTTCCGGCCCTTCATCCCAGCGGAGGCCGAGCCAGCGCAGGCCGTCGGTGATCGCGTCGAGCGAATCCTCGTTCAGTCGCCGTTGATCGGTGTCCTCGATGCGCAGGATGAATGCGCCACCGGACTGCCGGGCGGCCAGCCAGTTGAAGAGCGCGGAGCGTGCGCCACCGACGTGCAAATAACCTGTCGGACTCGGTGCGAAGCGGACGCGCATCGGGGTGGTCGAGGGATTTTCAGCCATACGGTTCTTTCTCCTTCACCAATTCATCCGCCATAGCATAGCAGAGGAGAAATGGCACGACATCCGCTTTGACACCCGTACGGTCGGGTGCTACCCTTGCCAGTGGCGTGGGCGGCGGTTCCGCCAACGTCTTTTTCTTTTCGCTCGGGAGGATCCGTACGTGCGCAGTCATCCGTGGTACGTCTTCGCCTGCATCGTCGTACTCGCCGTCCTCGCGACGTGGATCGTGGTGCCGGGCGACAATGTGAATCTCTTCAATGTCAAGACCCGCACCCAGACCAAACTCGGCCTGGACCTCAAAGGCGGCGTCCATGCCGTGCTTCAGGCGCGCCCTGCGCCCGGCCAGACGGTCGACTCCGATGTCCTTTCCGGCCTGCGTGACACGATCGAGCGGCGCGTGAACAGCCTCGGCGTCAGCGAGCCGATCATCCAGACGCAGGGCAGCGACAAAATCGTCGTCGAACTCCCCGGCGTCCAGGACCCGGCGGCGGCGGTCCGCGTGCTCCAGCAGACGGCGCTCCTCGAACTGGTCGGCAGTCAGACGGCGCTGCCGGTTGGCAGCATTGTCACTACCGCGCTCGGTGGCCCGGCGAGCATCGGATTGAACCCAGATGGCTCCCCGATTAGCAGCCCGACGCCGGGCGTCGGCACGGCGGCGCCGTCACTCAGCACCGCTCCCGCCGGCGCCAATGATCCGGCTGCGGCGGCAGCGACGGCGGGGCTCGGCAGCGGCTCGACCACAACGACGACCGCAGGCACGGTGACCCCAGTAGGCACACCGAGCGCCACCCCATCGGCGGCTGCGTCTGAGACACCGGCAGCCGGAACCCCGGCGAGTACCCCATCTGGTACAATCGCCGCCGGAGCGGCGGGTAGCACACCGGACCCGAACAGTACGCCCGGCGCGTCCGCCACGGCGCCCGCGACTGCGATCGCCCCCGCCGGCCCCACATACGAGACGATTGTCACCGGGAAAGACCTCAGTGACGCCTTCCCGCAGACCGGGCAAACCGGCAACCTCGTCGTCGGGTTCACGCTGAACTCCAGTGCGGCGAGCAAGTTCGGCGACTACACCGGCTCGCACGTCGGTCAGTACCTGAACGTCATCGTCGACAAGCGCGTCATCAACAGCGCGGTCATCAATAGCCGCATCGACCAGAGCGGCGTGATCGAGGGCCTCACGCGCGATGAGGTGCAGAGCCTCGTCATCGTCCTGAAGTCCGGTCGGCTCCAGGTGCCACTCGATCTGATCGAGACGCGCACCGTCGGCCCGACGCTCGGGCAGGACTCGATCAATAAGAGCCTGGTCGCCGGAGCGATTGGCCTCGCGGCGGTTGCCTTCTTCATGATCGTCTTTTACCGGTTGCCGGGCGTGCTCGCGGTGCTGGCGCTCGGCGTCTATACCGTCCTGACGTTCGCCCTCTTCAAACTGTTCGGTGTCGTCCTGACGCTCGCGGGCATCGCGGGATTCATCCTCTCTATCGGTATGGCCGTGGACGCGAACGTGCTCATTTTCGCTCGCATGAAAGAAGAGTTGCGCTCCGGCCGCACGCTGCGCAACGCGATTGACGCCGGGTTCGATCACGCCTGGCCGTCCATCCGGGACT
>JBPCMC010000050.1:0-3114 GCA_051002645.1 Thermomicrobiales bacterium | reverse complement strand
TCGCTTTTTTGCATATTGCTTTTCGGCAGTGAACCCCGCTGGGGAGTGAGCGAGCAGCAAGTAACGAGTAATGAGAGGGAGCGTGGCATCTCTTCTCGTTACTCGTTACTCGCTACTCTCGAAAAGGATGTCCTGCGCGCCTTCCCAGAGGACGCGGCGACCGAGTTCCTTCAGGTGCTCGCGCCCCTCGGTGATGGTCAGGAAGTGGTTACCGGCGAGTTGGCCCATCTTGCTGGCGAAGAGCGTGTTGCCGTAGGGGAAGAGGATTTCCGTCTCGCTGAAGCCGCCGGGATAGAGCAAAATCTCGCAGGGCGCGGGGTGGCTCGTATGGTTCTCGAACCCCACGCCGGCATCGAAATCCCCCAAGGGGATCCATGCCGATTCACCGCTCCAACGTGCCTGGATGATCTTGTTGCGGAAGGGGAGGAACGTCGCGAATGCCGCGCACGTCTTCGGCGCCGCCTCTCCCTCCATTCGCGCCACGAACACCAACGATCCGACCGTGATCCGCAGCGTACTCATTCTACCCTCCACTCAATGGTGAGAATCAGAACCGGCAAGAAAGCAAGAGGGCCCAGAGGAGAAGAGAAAAACAAACTCCTTCTCCTCGTTTCTTGGCGCTCTTGGCGTCTTGGCGGTTCATTGATTCGTTTCAGTGCGCGGCGATGTATTCCGAGATACGGAGACGGGGCATCCGAGATTTAAGAGAGGAACGCGAAACTGTCGATGAACTGTTTCGCTTGGGCGAAGACGGCGTCGAAGTCCGCCGGGTCGGCAGCGATGAGGATGCCGTAAGCCGTTGTCCCTTGCTTGACGACGATCACGGCGGCACGGAGGTTCGTCGTACCGTCCTGGCCGGTGAAGTCGAAGCGGCGCGCGGGCTGCCCGCCGACGGTCAGCTGCTGAATGCCGCCTTGCACGTCCTGATAGTTGGTGATGGTTTGTTTGATGCCGTCCATCGTGCCGGTCGCGTAATCATCGATCGTCATCGCGCCGACGTCCTCGGCGGCGATCTGGAATGCGCCCTTCAGCGCGTTCGGCGTCGCCTCGAAATCGATCGTCGTACCGCTCGCGTTCTGGACACGCCACCCCTGCGGGATCGTCAGGGTGAACCGGCCCTGCGGATCGGTGTACTTGTTGCCGGAGACACCGGGCGGCGTCCCGGAGGTGCCGACGCTCGCGCTGCCCGTCGTCCGGCCCGCCGCCGGTGTCGCACCGGACGATCCGGCGCTCGCGACGGTGCCACGCGGCGTGCCTACGGCAGCCTGCCCGCTGCCCGCCGCCCCGCCGGGCGCGAGCGTGGCGAACTTGAACCCGCCGGAATTGCCCGCTACGCGCGTCCCCGCGCCGGATGCCGTACCGGGCGTTGTACCGGCAGTCGTGCCCGCGCCACTTGTCCGGCTACCGGCGAAGGCGGTCACCGTCGCGGCGTCATTGGCATCGGTGGTGCGCGCCGTCGCCGTCTTATCCGCGTTGCCGCTCCCACCACCGTTGCCGCCGCACGCGACGAGCAGCAGCACGATGGTCAGTCCCGCGATTGTTTGCACTCGCCGTTTCATGGGTCCTCTCGTTCGTCTCATTGCCGCACGGGTAGTGTACACGACGTACGTAGATGATGCATTATCCTCGCCTGACATCTATGCAGTTTCGGGTAGGACCACCTGTAGGAGTGCCCCTACGCATAGCAGGCGCGCTCTGAACATAGCCCGCCACCACCGAAAAAACTGCGTTATGCACGGATGTTAGCCACGTTGCGCAAGCCCCGCTTCGGTATAGTCGACGAGGGCGGCGAGGAAGGCGTCGCGCTCGGGGGTGCCACCCGCGAAGGTGCAGCCGCTCGCCATGACATGCCCGCCACCGCCGTAGCGTCGGGCGAAGGCGGCGACATCGACGGCAGGCGTCGTCGAGCGGAGGCTGGCGCGCCAACTCTCCTGCCCTTGATAGAAGATCGCCGCCGCGCCGACACCGCGCGTGCCGACGATCCAGTTGACGACTCCTTCACCCGCCGATTCGTCCGCGCCCAACTCGGCGAGCAGCCCCGGCGTCACCTCCGTCCAGAGGACGTGCTGCACCCAGGTCGCGCGGGCGAGCAGCGCGCCCCAGATGGCGACCATCCCCGGCGTCTTGCTGCGCCGCAGGCCATCCATCACCCCGGCGTAGTCCGCGCCCGCGTCGCAGAGGTCGGCGAGCATCCGAAAGGTCGGCGCGCCATTCCCCTCCACCCGCATGAAGGAACTGCTGTCCGAAGTGATACCAACGAGGAGCAGCGTCGCGAGGAGCGGGGTGATCGGCACCCCCCACTGCCCGCAGAGCCGCACGATTAGCGAATCGACGGCGACCACGCTCGTATCGATGAAGCGCGCGATGGCCGGTTCCTCGCCGCGCGGCACATGGTGGTCGATGATGATGACCGGCGTGCGGGCGAAAAGGGGCTGATACGCCTCGTAAAGCGGCCCGAAGCGGCGCACCTCCGGCACATCGGGCGCGATGATCAAGTCCACGTCATCGAGCGGCAGCGGCAGCCCCGTGTACCGGGCCATTGTCTGCACGCCGGGGATGAAATCGAGCATCGGCGGCAATTTGCCGTCCGGGATGCAGGTCGTCACGCGCGCCGCCGGGTTCGCGACGCGCACAATCTCCGCCATCGCCAGCGATGACGAGATACCGTCGCCGTCCGTATTGACGTGCGTGGGGATCAGGACATGCGTCGCGCGCGCCATCGCCTCCCATGCGCGGTCCACGTCGGCCTCGGTCCAGGTCGGGCCGGAACGGGGGGGAGGACTGAGGACTGAGGACTGAGGACTGAGTGCGGGCGTGGTCGCCTGCTGCCCTTCCTCTGCTACTGCACGGCTGCTCACCACTAATTGCTCGTCGCTCAACTATACGCCCCCTCTCAGTCCTCAGTCCTCAGTCTTCAGTCCTTCGTTCGTCCTCGTTATTTCCGTTTACGCGCACGCGGGTTCGGCGCCTTCTCGGTCGGTTCCGGTGCCGGTTCGTCATCGAGGTGGGGTGGGTTCACGGCCCGCTCGCGTTCGATTTCGTTCAGGGCGCGCAATATCTCCGCGCCCGCTTCCAGCGAGGAATCGGGGCGGAAATCGAGCGAGGGCACGGAGC
>JBPCMC010000049.1:0-5287 GCA_051002645.1 Thermomicrobiales bacterium | reverse complement strand
AAAGACGATATCCCTTGGCCCAGACCTCATCGGGGTTGCCACGTTCCGCTCCTGTGAGATGCGATCGGGGTGGATGCCCTCTTTACTCCGGGGCCGTGGTGTCCGAGACGTCCGTGGGGTAGTGGGGGAACGTCTACTCGTCTGCGACACCAACAAGTCGCATACCCGTGGCCCGATTCCGTCGTCTCTGTCAGCCAATATTCGACGGTTCGATAGTTACGAAGCGTCAAGCGAGGGTTCGCGGTCGCTCATCCGTCCGATCTTTCCCTTGCCTGTGGGTCCCCTCTTGGCTTGGTTCCCCCTTGGGCGTTCCCTCTCTGCTTCACACCCCGCCGTTACCAGCGACGCATGGAGAGGTGGGAACAGGCGTTGGACACTCGCCTGAGAGCAGCCTTTCTTCTGCTCCACTCAGCAGGGGCGACTTCGTGTCGCACATTCGAGTCAACCAGGTAGCGCATTATTCAGCCGGGCGTCCGATACTGTCTTGCCCGCGCTCGGCGCGCAGATCGGCAAGCAGTTCGTCCCGGTTGACGCCTTTCATCGTGCCCGCTGCGGCATGAATCGCCTCGCGCATCTTCTGCGGATCGTAGGGTGCGTTCGGCTCGTCGGTCGTCTGGATATCGTCATCGACCGGCACGAGGCGATAGAGATTGCCGGAGATCATCACTTCTGCCGGTTTGTTCTCATTCTTTGCACTGTCGAGGTAGCGGGCAAGTTCTCGCTCGATATCCTGATCCACTTGGTTTGGTTGCGGTTGTGCATTCATCTCTCGTTCCCTTTCTGTCACACGGCGATTATAGCATACTCACATTAGGGAAGTGTTCATGCCGCTTCGCGCTGACGCTTCGCCTTCACCGCTGCCCGTGCCAGCATCTTCGTGTAGATCGCCCGCGCCGCCTCGCTCCACCCTTCTGACGCGGCGAAGTCGTTCGCTTTGAGGACGCGCAGCTCCGCGTGTGTGAGGCCCTTCACCTCCTGGGCGAAGCGTTCCTGCAACTCGGCGGTGGACACGCCGATCTCCGCCCGGAAGCGATGATAGAGCGTGAGGTCGCCCTTTTTCGTTGCACTCATGCCGCCTCTCTCCTCTCCGCCGCTGCGGCGGGCAGGCGATAGCCGTTCTTGCGAAACGCGTCATCGAAGCCGAAGATCTCTTTCGTCTGGAAGTGATCGGCGAGGGTCATCACGAAGCAATCGGTGAGGCTGACCCCTCCTGGCTGCGCGGCGAAGCGGCCAAGCGCTGCTTCACGGAACGCAGGCGTTGTCTCGACCAGCACGAACTCTCCCGATCTGATGAGGCGGCGCCCGAGCGCATCCGCTGTTTCGTGCCCCGTTTTCTTCCCGAGTGTGTTGACCGTCTCGGTGAAGACTTCCCCGGATATGATCAGTGGCCGTCGCTCCGTAAGCAGGCGGTCACTCGCGGCGAGGGCACGCGCATGGTTGCTGTCGGTGAAAGAAACGAGGGAGATAAGGCCGCTGGTATCGACGATGACAGGAGTGTTCATGCTTCTTCGTATAAGTACGTATCGATATTTCGCGAGAGGTCAGGTGTGTATTCGGCATTGAGAAATGGGCTCTTCGCCAGCCTTGGTGACGCCCAGCAGCGCACCGCCATGCGACAATGATCCCCTCCGATTAGCAGCCACGCTGGAGGGAGTGTCGCGATGCGCTCCAAGACCCTCATCCCTGACCCTACCGTCATCACCATCGAGCGGATCATGCACGACGACACCGACATTGTCCTCGTCGCGCGCACGCGGCGGCCTGCCACCTCCTGCCCCGACTGCGGACAAGCGGCCACGCGGGTCCATAGCTGGTACACCCGCTCCTTGCGCGACCTGCCGTGGCAAGGACTGGCGGTGCGGATGGAACTGCATACCCGCCGCTGGTTCTGTGACAATTCGTGCTGCCCACGCCGGATCTTCACCGAACGGCTGCCCACGGTCGCTGCCCCGTTCAGCCAACGGACCACCCGCCTTGCGACCATCGTGCTGATCTTCGGTGTCGCCGTCGGCGGTGCGCCGGGCGCACGCCTCCTCGCCGCACTGGGTATTCCCATCAGTGGCGTCACCCTTTTACGTGCGGTGATGGCGACAAGTCTACCGGACTCCGGCGCGCCCCATGTGCTCGGCGTGGACGATTGGTGTCGGCGCAAAGGGCGCACCTACGGAACGATCCTCATGGACATGGAGCAGCATCGTCCCCTCGACCTGTTGTTGGGGCGCGATGCCGTGCCGCTCGCCCAGTGGCTCGGCGATCATCCCGCTGTGGAGATCATTTGCCGGGACCGCGCCGGCGCCTACGCGGATGGTGCGCGCCAGGGAGCCCCGGAGGCCGTCCAGGTCGCCGATCGCTGGCATCTGCTGAAGAATCTCGGGGAAGCACTGGAACGGCTGTTGCAGCGGCACCATCCGGCGCTCACCGAGACGGTGTAGGCTCTTGGGATGAAGTGCGCCACGCGCCGGGATAAAAGTGCGCCACCTTGCCGCTGCCGTAGGAAGATCCCAGTCGTAGTGACTGGGAGGAAGGATGTTACGGCAGATGGAACGCAGCACGATTCACTTACTCGCCAAACGGGGCAGGAGCCAGCGGCAGATTGCCGAAGAACTCGGACGTAATCGCCGGACGATTGCCCGCGTCTTGCAGGAGCCGGTCGAGCAACTGCCCGCGCAACGGCATCGGCGTTCGATCGCTGATCCGTATCGCTCACAGATCGAAGCATGGGTCCGGGAGGGGCTGACCGCCCAACGGATGCTCGAACTGGTGCGCGCCGATCCGGATCAACCCTATTTGGGCGGGCACAGCGTCTGGCGTGGTTACGTCCGGCGCGTCCGACAAGAACTGGCGCACGAGCAGGCCGTCGCCGACGTGCCGATCCGCTTCGAGGGCTTGCCCGGCGAATATCTGCAGGTCGATTGGGGCGAGATTCGGCATTTCCCCTTCACGCATCAGCGCCCCGCGACGCGCTATTTCCTCGCCTGCCGCTTGAAGTACAGCCGCTGGGTCTGGGTGCGCTTCACGGACGACATGCGCCAGGAAACGTTGTTTCGCGGCCTTGTGGACTGCTTCCTCGTGCTCGGCTGGGTGCCGTGGGTGCTCGTCTTCGACAACATGAAGACCGTCACGAGCGGGCGGGACGGCAGTGGCCAGCCGGTGTGGACGCCCGCGTTGCTGCAACTGGCGGGTGAGTTCGGCTTCCATCCGCAGGCGTGCGACCCCGGCGCACCGAACCAGAAAGGGAGTGTCGAGTCGCTGGTCAAATGGGTGAAAGGCAACTTCCTCGTGGGACGGCGCTTCACCGACGATGCGGACCTCGCGGCACAGTCGGTTGACTGGCAGATGATGGCAAATGCGCGCCCCTCGTCGGCGACCGGCGCAGCGCCCGCGGCGCGGTTATCGGCGGAAGCGCACCAAGGTGGCCCGCTGCCGCCGACCGCGCAGGACTATGGCGTCTTCGCGCCCGGACACGTCTCGCCCGAAGCGCTCGTTGCCGTCGCGGGGAATCGCTACTCGGTGCCGGTGCTGCACGTCGGCGCGCCGGTGACCGTCCGGCTGCACCGCGAACGGGTGCGCATCTGGCGGGACACGACGTGTATCGCCGACCATCCGCGTGCCCCGGACGGCGCGCACCGGCGGGTGATCGATCCGGCACACTTCGCGCCGTTGTTCACGAGAAAACCGCGTGCCCAGGCGATGCTCTACCGCGATGTGCTCATCGCCCTCGGCGGTCCGGCCCCGGCGTTCCTCAGCGCGCTCTCGCAACGCCACCGCGCCCGACTGACCGACGAACTCGTCGCGGTCTATGCCCTCTACGAGCGCCACGGGGCAGCCGATCTGCTCGCCGCCATGGCCCGCGCCGAGCGCGCACGGGCGTACAGCGCCGACGCGCTCGCCGTCGTCCTGGTGACGCCGGGGGCCGCGCCGCCGCCCGCACCTGCACTGTTCCTGCCCGGCGTGCCGACCCAAGCAGAAGTGGATCGGGGGCTGAGCGTCTACGAAACATGGGTGCAGGTCGAGGAAGCCCTGCCGGAGGTCGCCTCATGAGCGCCGGGGTGGAATCCCTGCTCACCCAGTTGCATTTGACCCATGCGGCGACCGTTTTACCGGCCTGGTTAGAGCGCGCCGCGCAGGACGAACTGAGCTACGCTGATTTCCTCGCCGGACTCCTGGAAGAGGAACAGGTCGCGCGCACGGCGAGCGCGACCGCCCGGCGGCTGCGCGAGGCGGGCTTCCCCTTCGCGGCGACGATCGAGCAGTTCGACTTCCGCTTCCGGCCCGAACTGAAGCGACAGGTCGTGCTGCGCGGGAGCCCTCTGGGCAGCATCGATGCGACCTTCGTCGAGCAGGCGGGGACGCTGACGCTGATTGGGCCGCCGGGATTGGGCAAGACGATGCTCGCCATCTGTATCGCCACGAAACTGGTGCAGTTGGGCTATACCGCGCGCTTCGTAGCGGCGCAGACGCTGGCGAGCCAGTTGGGACGGACGGCGACGGTGGTCGGGCGGCAGCGGGTGCTCAAACCTTTGCTCACCTGCGATGTCCTCGTGCTGGATGAGTTGGGCTACCTGCCGACGGAGGCGGCATTCGGCCCGGCGCTCTACGAGATCGTCGCCAGTCGCTACGAACGGCGGCCGACGATTATTACCTCGAACAAGAGCCTGACCGAGTGGGCGGCGATTGTGCAGGACGTCTCATTGGCAGCGGCACTGGTGGATCGGCTGATGCACCACGGGCAAGTCTTCTATCTCAAAGGACCGTCGTGGCGGACGCGGGGACGCGCGGAGCAGGGGCAGTTAATGGAAGCAGCAGCGAGTTGAGGTGGCGCAGAAAAGAGTGGCGCGATGGTGCACTTGCAATCCGGCGTCTACAGTGACTTTTGCCGAAGACCGCTCCACCGTCCGAGCAGGCACCATCCCGCAGGCACTGGCGGCGTTGCGCAATACGGTCATCGGTACCCATCGTCTTGCGGGTGCCGCCAATATCGCCGCTGCCTGTCGTCGTTGCGCCGCCCAACCTGCTTTGGCCTTTGCTGCCCTCGGCCTCGCTATCGAGAATGCATAAGTGCTATGACCCTGCGGGACCTCTGGGGAAATGAAAATAGGCGATGATTGCCTATTTTCGTAGGAAACCCTGATGTCATGCCTTGACACTGCACGTACACTCGGTATATGAGGTACACGGGGGGAACGGGTGGAATCTACCACACGGGAGGAATGGTGTGACACGCACGATTGCCGTTATCAATCAGAAGGGTGGCGTGGGGAAGACGACGCTCACGATCAATCTCGGG
>JBPCMC010000048.1:0-9048 GCA_051002645.1 Thermomicrobiales bacterium | reverse complement strand
CGGTTGTCGATACGGCGCAGGGGCCGATGCAGAGCGTCATCATCAGCCGCATCCGCGAGGATGAGGATGGCAAGACGCGCGTCTCCGCCACGCAGGTGACGGCGACGACGGTCGAGACCGCGCAGCGGGACATGGAGAATCAGATCCAAAAGTTGGAAGAGGCCGGCTTCGTCGGCGCCGCGCCGCCGGACACCTACGAGCCGGAGCCCTGGGGCGAGGAGAAGAAGCCCTCACTCTTCATCCCACCCGCCGGCTTCACCCTGCCGAATCGCAAGCGGTAGACGAGTAGCAAGTCGAAAGTAGCAAGCGATCCGGGTTGGACCTGCTTGCTACTTGCTACTTGCTACTTTCGACTTGCTACTCTTGTTTCCTAACCCGCTTGGCCGCGCGGGATGATCCGCCATTGCATGACGGGGCTGGTGGTGAGGGATTTATCGTCCGGCCCCGGATCGGCGCGGATGACGGCGAGGCGGGCATAACCGGAGGAATCCGGCACCGCGCCGACGATGTCTGCCCGTTCCCAACCACGCAAACTGCGGCCACCGGCGATCTCAAAGCCCCCCTCGGGGTGGCGCATGACATGATAGGTCGAGCCCGTCGCGGTGCTCGCCTCGAAGACTTCCGCGCTCCCCATCCACCGCAATGCGCGCGTCAGGGCGACGGCGCGATCCTCTTCTTCCATATGCTGCCTACTCCATGCACGTTCCGGCCCGACGGGCGACCGGATTCCCCACTGCGTCACTCCTGAGCATACCGCGCGCGGGGCGATGGTGCAACGCCGTGCGGAGGGAAAAGGGGAGACGCGCGGCAATTAAGCGGTACACTGTACCGATTGGCGGCGAGCGATCTGGAATCCTCGCCGTGTATGAACGCATCGCTTGGCTATCATTCCCCCTTCCCCCGAAGGAAGGGGGTGAGGGGGTTTCGGTACATGGCAAAAGGTAAAGGCACGAGCGGGCGGTCCGGCCCGTGGAAGGGCGGGCCACAGCGCGGGAAGTCGGGCCAGCAGCCCTTCTCACCGCGCACGACGAAAGCGACGACGCCCCGCGCACCACGCCGGGACCGTGGCGCGGCGCAGTCCGCCGATGGCGGGGAGGGCGGGAAGCCCGCGAGCGCTGAGGGCGCTACGCCGCGTCGTGGGCCGCGCGCGGCGGGGACCGACGAGGGATTCGCGCGCGCCGGGCGAGCGCAACCGGGCAAGCCGGGGCCGACACAGCGCGCCGAACGCCCGCCCCGCACGGGGGGCAAGGCGAACAAGCCGTGGGCAAGCCGCCCCGCCAAAGAGCGGCGCGCGGAACTGACCGCCCAGGCGGAGCGCAGCGAGCGCGACGAGCGCACCGCTCGCCCCCTCGCGCCGCGTCGCACCGAGCGGAGCGAGATGCGCCCGCCGCGTGAGAATGCCTCCTCTCCGCTGCGTCTCCCCCGCTCACCGGCGCCAACCGGCGGCCCAACACCGCTCGAACGTCGCCGCGCCTACCGCTATGGCGGCGAGGTGGCCGTCGATCGGGACGTGATCTACGGGCGCAACGCGGTCGCGGAGACACTGCGCGCCGGGCGGCGCAAGGCGCGCCGCCTCCTGCTCACCGAGGGGAGCGAGGAGCACAAGACCGCCAGCGAGATCGCCGACCTCGCCGCGTCGCGCAGTATCGAGGTCGAATACCTCTCGCGCACCGAGTTGGAGCGGCGCGCGCCCGGCGTGAACCATCAGGGCGCCGTCCTCGAAGTCGGGCCGTACCCGTACGTCGAGTATGAGGACCTGCTCGCGGCGACCCGAGACAACCCGAACGCCCTCTTACTCGTCCTCGATTCTCTGCAAGACCCGCAGAACCTCGGCACGCTCCTGCGCACGGCGGAGGCGGCGGGTGTGACGGGTATCGTCCTCCCCGAGCACCGGGCGGTGCAGGTGACGCCTGCGGTCGTCAATGCCAGTGCGGGTGCGGTCGAGCACCTTCCCGTCGCGGTCGTGACGAACCTCGTGCGCGCGGTGGAGCAGGCGAAGGAAGCGGGTGCGTGGGCCGTCGCGGCGGAGGCGGTGCCCGACGCGGCGCTGCCGTCCGCAGTGGACTTCACGGGGCCGCTCGTCCTCGTCGTCGGTAGCGAGGGGCAGGGCGTCGGGCGTCTCCTGCGCGAGACGTGCGACCTTACCGTGCGCATCCCGCTCGTCGGCAAAGTCGGCTCCCTCAACGCCGCGACAGCGGGCTCCATCCTCCTCTACGAAGTCGTCCGCCAGCGCTTGGAGGATGCGGCAATGTCCACCCTCGTCTCCTCTCTCAGCGAGGGCGACGGGGAAGATGCTTAACCACAGAGACACAGAGAGCACAGAGATGGGAGAAGAACGAGAGAACGATACTGAAGGATTGCTGTTCGCATATCGTTGCATCCGCTCTCATAGTTCTCTTTCCGGCCTCTGTGCTCTCCGTGTCTCCGTGGTTCCGTAACCCGATGCCGCGTGAGCCGCTGCTGATTGTCGATGGCTACAATGTCATCCATAGCTGGCCGGAGTTGCGGCGCGACGCGGGCGGAGACTTGCAGACCGCGCGGGAGCGGCTGGCGGACCGGCTCGCCGAGTACGAGGCGACGCGCGGCGTCCATGTGGTGCTGATCTTCGACGGCAACCGGAGGCGGCCGGACGGCCCGCTCGCCGCCTACGCGGTGGAGACGCACTTTTCCAGCAAGGGGTTGACCGCCGACCACCTGATCGAGCGGATGATTGTCGAGGTGCGCGAGGCGACCGACGACTACCTGCCCATCACCGTCGCGACCTCCGACCGGCTGATCCACGCCCTCGCGATGCGCGAGCGCGCCGCCGTGACCGGATCGCGGGAGTTCATCCGGGAATTGGCGGCGCTTCGGGCGGAAACTGATCGCTTCGCCGCACGGACGCCGTTCCGCGTCACCTTCACCGAGGCCGCGCGGTCAACGCCGAAGCGGACCAAGCCACACCGGCCAGGATGAGACGGGGAGCATTCTCAAGCACTCTCCAATAAGGGAAAGGGAGGCAATCATGTCCACGAATGACTTGCGCGATGTGCCGATCACGATTGTCGGCGCGGGCGCGATTGGCGGGACGGTCGGCGCGTTCCTCTCCGATGCCGGATACGACGTGACGCTCGTGGACATTGACGCCGCCCACGTTGCCGCGATCAATGCGCACGGCTTGCGTGTCACCGGCGTGCGCGGCGACCGCGCCTTCCACCCGCGCGCCATTCGAGGCGACGAACTGCGTGGTCCGCTCGGCGTGACGTTCCTCTGCGTCAAGGGACACTTCACCGAGGGCGCGATGCAGCAACTCGGCCCATTGCTCGCACCGGACGGCTACATCCTCTCGCTCCAGAATGGCATGAACGAGAAGGTGATCGCCCGGCACGTCGGCCCCGAGCGGACGGTTGGCGCATTCGTCCACTTCGGCGCGGACCTGATGGAGCCGGGCCATATTCAACTTGGCACGGAGCAGACGATCTTCATCGGCGAACTGGACGGCCGCGCCACCCCGCGTGCCGAGGCCCTGCGCGATACCCTCTCCCACGTCATGCCTGCCGAGGTGACGACCAATATCTGGGGCTTCCTCTGGGGCAAACTCGTCTACGGCGCGATGGCCTTCGCCTGCTCGACCGTCGATGCCTCTGTGCCGCAGGTGATGGATGACCCGCTCGGTCGCCGCGTCTGCTACGAGGCATCCGCCGAGGCGTACCGCGTCGCGAAGTCGCAGGCGGACCGATTGGAGCGGATCGGCGAGTTCGATCCCAACCTCTTCGCGCCCGGCGACGACGCGATGGCGCGCGGCGAGAGCGCCCTGATGGAGATGGCGAACGCGATGCGCGCCTCCGTCAAGCAGCACATGGGCATCTGGCGCGACCTCGCCGTCAAGAAGCGCAAGACCGAAGTGGATATGCAGGTTGCCGTCATCGTCGAGACCGGCCGCGCCCAGGGCATCCCGACGCCCGTCAACGCCGCCGTCCTCGCCATCGTTCACGAGATCGAGGACGGCACGCGCGGCATGGAATGGAGCAACTTGCAGGAGATCGCGACGCGGGGTGGTCTGCGAGAAGGAGCATAATGCACTGTATCGAGAGGCCGATGACCAGCACGATAGCGAGTCGCAACTCCAAACCGATCCCAGATTAACGGTCACGGAGGGGGAAGCCTGACATCAGGGTGGGGTACACCCCAGCCTGACATACCGAGAAATCCGCTTCTCATAAGTAATCGAAAGGGAGGCATAAAATGCGTTCAATACTCCCTGGGATGCTTGTGTGTGAGCCAAAATGTACTGTTACGGCTTACCGCCCTCGTCGGGCAATTTGTCGTCTTCCGCAGGATTCCCTCGATACGTTCCCTCGGCGTGACGCTCCATTCCCTTTGCAACGCTCCCGTAGGGGCCACCACCCTGTCTTCCCGGCCACGCAACATCCTTAACAGGCGGAAACAGCGTTGCGAAGAACCGACGGAACGCTTTGAGAACCTGGCCCATGATGAGCACTCCCTTCAATCGTCATGTAATCTGTAACTCTCTGACAGGTCACTATCGTACGGGGAAATCGGCAAAGAGTCAAGCGAGCGTCCCAAAAGCCAGGCGGATAGGATGATTATGAGACGTTGATAAAGAGACGGTTTTCTGAACGCGACCCACTGGGGAGACCAACGCTGCTGAACAATGTTCGACAACGTCTCAAATAGGTTCGTATACCGAGGCTCGAACAACACTGGGCAAATATACAGGGATTTCGGTACATAAAGGCACGCGGACTGCTCAGAAGACCGAAAATCGCGCACGCACCCTTGGTTCGCTTCGTGCCTTTGCAATCGGCTGGTTACTCGCGTTGCAGCGGCAGCGCCACCCACCGTCGCTCGCGGAAGGAAAGTTCGACGGCGTTGATCGCCTCCTGCACCCAGGCGCCGTCGGTGAAGTCGCCCTGTGTGGGCACGTCGTCGATGATTTCATCGAGGAAGGACGCGATCAGGTTGGCATAGAAGAGCGAGCGCCACGATTCGTCATTGCTGCCGCCGCGCGGGTAGAAGCGGGCGGGAATCTCCTGCTCGACGAACTCCACGGCGTCCGGCGTGGCGATCTTGATCGTCTCCGCCTTGCCGAACTCCTCGATCAGGCGGCAGATGATCGCGCCCTTCTCGCCGTAGATACGCGCCTCGATGCCGGGGTAGTTGCCGATCGTCACGTAGCTCGTCTGGATCGAGGCGAGCGCGCCGTTCGTGTACTCCGCGAGGTAAATGTCGCCGTCGTCGATGTTCATGCGCATCATCGTGCCCGTCGCGCGGACGATCCGCTCTGGGACGAAGTTGCGCATCGTGCCGACGACTTGCGCGTAATCCGCGCCGACCCACCAGTGGCTGAGGTCGATCACCGGCGCGCCATATCCCTCCAGCGACGACACCTGGATCACTGATTGATCCATCTCCGGCGGCACTTGCCGGAGGGGTGTCTGCGGGTCGAGCCACTGCGAGTTCTGCTCGTAGCCGTTGAAGATGTATGGCGTGCCGACGAAGCCCTGATCGATCAACTCCTTCGCGTAGCGCACGCCGGGGCTGTAGCGGAAGGTGAAGCCAAGTTTCGTCTTCAACCCCTTTGCCTTGGCCGTCTCCGCTGCCTTCAGCGTGTCGCGGAAGTCGTAGGCGACGGGCTTCTCGCAGAGGACGTGCTTACCCGCGTCGAGCGCGGCGGTCGCCAGTTCCCAATGCGTGTGCGAGGGCGTGACAATATCGATCACGTCGATGTCCGGTCGCCCGATGACCACCTGCCAATCGTCCGTCGCCTCGGGGATGCCGAAGTGGCGGGCGAACTCCTCCGCACGCTCCTTCTCCACGTCGCACATCGTGACGACCTCGCAGCGGTCATCGCGCTGCCAGCCGGGGATGTGTGCCCCCTTCGCCCACGCCCCCGCGCCGAGCACCGCGACGCGTACTTTGCTGTTCTTCATCGCATATCCCTCTCATCGGCGAAGAAAATCGAACCACCAAGACACCAAGACACCAAGAACGCGAAGAAAATACAACAGTCTCCTTGGTGTTCTCCGTGTTCTTGGTGTCTTGGTGGTTGCCTATCCCGTCTTAGCCTCGATCCAGGGCTTCGAGGACCGGCGCGAGCCGCTCGACGCCTTCGACGGTGCGCGGCGAGGTCCAGATTTGGATGTGCGAGATGCCCTCGTCCGCGAAGGCGCGCAGTTGCGCGGCCATCTCCTCCGGCGTGCCGGTGATCGCCGTTGGGTCGGCGTGCGGGCGGTTGAAGATCGGCGGCTCGGCGGGGTTGTTCTTGAAATCGATCAGCACCGACGCGGTGCGGCCGAGCGTCGCCGGGTCGCGCCCGACCTCCGCGCAGGCGGCGCCCACCGCCGCGCGCAGGGGCGGGATTTCGCTCGCATTGCTGTTGCCGAAGACGAGGTAGCGGTTCCAGATGTCGGCGTATTTCGCGGTCAGGCGGAGCATCTTCTCGCCCGTGGTGCCGACCATGATCGGCGGCCCCTGCGGTCGCGGCCCGCCGATGCGCAACTCGCACTCCCGCGCCGAGTAGTATGTGCCCTCGTAGTCGATTTTCCGCTCGCGCAGCAGCGTGGCGATGATGTGCAGCGCCTCCTCGAAGCGGCTATAGCGATGGTCGTACGGGATACCGAAGGCGCGATATTCCGGATCGTGATAGCCCGCGCCGATGCCGAGAATCAGCCGCCCATCGGAGATTTCATCGATCGTGTTCGCCATTGACACGAGCACGGCCGGGCTGCGGAAACCCGTGCAGATAACCAGCGTGCCGATCTCCACCCGCTTGGTCGCGGCGGCGAGCGCGGCGAGGATCGACATGCACTCGTAGGTGCTCTCGGTGATCTCCGTGAAGCGGAAGATCAAGTGATCGGGAATCCAGACCGAATCGAGACCGATCTCCTCGGCCCGTCGCGCCATCGCGAGCACGTCCGACCAGCGCGGTGTGACGCCGTCCATCTGCCCCGCGACGATGGGCAGGAAGACGCCGACTTTCAGTGGGCGAGCCATCTATCGCTCCTTTCATCTACAAGATACCGGGGGATTAACCACAGAGACACAGAGGACACAGAGGGAAACGGAGAAGATAAAAGAGGAAGTCTTCGTTCCTCTCCTCCGGTCTCTGTGTCTTCTGTGTCTCTGTGGTTCAATCGGTTTCTCCCGGATTATCCCCGATCGAGCAAGTCGAGTACCGGCGCGAAGGCTTCGACGCCCGCACGGCTGGTGGGTGTGAGCCAGATTTGGACGTGCGAGACGCCCTCGCGGGCGAAGGCGCGGAAGGTCTCGGCCATCTCCTCCGGGGAGCCGGAAATCGGCTCGCCGAACGACTGCCGCCCGAGCACGGTCGCGCCGACGGTGATCGTGCGGGTGAGGGTGGCGGGGTCGCGCCCCTGCTCGCGGCAGGCGGCGTCAATCGCCTCGCGTAGCGGTGCGATCATCTCCGGTTTGCTGCTGCGGATGATCCAGCCGTTCCAGAGGTCGGCGTACTGCGCGGTGAGGCGGAGCATCCGCTTGCCGGTGGCGAGCGTGCCGATCATCACTGGCGGTCCGTTCGGGCGCGGTCCCGCCGGGCGGCGCTCCAACTCGTGCGCCGAGTAATGCGTCCCCTGCACATTGGCGATGCCGTCGTGAAAGTATTGGTGGATGATCGTCATCGCTTCCTCGAAGCGGCCGATGCGGTTGTCATAGGAGAGGCCGAGCGCCTCGTGCTCATAGCCCGAGTCGCCGCCGCCGATGCCGAGAATGACGCGCCCGCCGCTCACCTCGTCCATCGTGTCAACAATCTTCGCCAGCACACCGGGGTTGCGATAGCCAGTGCAGGAGACCAGGGTGCCGAGTTCGACGCGCGGCACGCTCGCCGCGAGCGCGGTCATCAGCGTCCAGCAGTCCCAGAAGCCGGAGGCTGCCTCCTTCTCGGTGCGCGGCGTCCCATCCGGGTTCAGCCCCAGTTCGCCGCGTGGGTAGAAGAAGTGGTCAGGGAACCAGAGCGAGTCGAACCCCACCTCCTCCGCGCGCTGCGCGAGGCCGAGGATGCTCTCCCACGCCGGTTTGCGCCCGTCCGGCCCGACCTGCGCGTGCGGGAAGAAGAGCCCGATCTTGAGCGGACGCTTTGTTGCAGCCGAGGATGCTGTGCTACTCATCGCTCCCCCTATTCTTCAGATGTCGCGTGCCTCGAACTGGCAAGAGTGTAGCATACGCTCATATCACTCTCTCAGCGCAATTTGCCGCTCTGCTTACGGTAAGACGACAAAGCTCTCTACAACGATGACGCCGCCAGCAGTGGATCCGCGGGATTGAATACTGAAGGAACGCGGGAATCCGTATATCGGATCATACATTACGTTCACACTGAGACCTGGATCGTTGATCGCTTGTCGGACTCTTTGGAAGAGCCCTGAAACCGTATAGTTCTCGGAATGCGAAGAGGAGCATGCACTGATGCTACGTGGCTGTGACGAACACGTGACTTTTGTCGTTTGTCCTTTATCGACCTCGATCTCCATCGTCGCATCTACATAGACTTCACCCTCGTAATGAGAGCGGATTTGATAATGTGTCACTCCCGACGCTTGCCACGTCCGCTCCGCGTCATTCAGCCGATCTAAAGATGGGGCGGAAGCTGTGACGACAGCTATCGCGGTCGCGGCTGGAGCGGATGGGGTCGGGACCGGCGTATTCGTTGAGACAGGTATTGAAGCGGGTGCTGTTGCGGTCGCAACTACGGTCTGAGCAGCAGTTGGGGTGACCGCGACCGTGACAACCGTTGCGGTTCCTGAGCGCGATGAATTGCAGCCGGCACAGAACACTACCAGCAGCACGCAACCGAGTAGCACACGCCGCACCATGACCTCCCTGACAATCCGCTTGTTCCGTGTCGCGAGTATCTGGCATTGCGGGCAAGAGGGCAAGCGCGATTCGTAGGGGCGGGGGGGGGAGGGGGGGGGGGGGGGGGGGGGGGGGGGGGGGGGGGGGGGGGGGGGGGGGGGGGGGGGGGGGAGGGGGGGGGGGGGAGGGGGGGGGGGGGGGGGGGGGGGGGGGGGGGGGGGGGGGGGGGGGGGGGGG
>JBPCMC010000047.1:0-3369 GCA_051002645.1 Thermomicrobiales bacterium | reverse complement strand
CAACGGCGCGGCATGCGACAGGAAGGGGAGCCACCATGCTCTACCTGTCACAACTCATTAATGCCCCGATCCGTGACCGGGACGGCGAGCGGATCGCGACCGTCCGCGACCTCATCGCGCGCATGGGAGACGGCTACCCGCCCGTCACCGGACTCGTCGCCCGGCAGGGGCGGCGCGACTTCTTCGTTCCGATCGGCACCGTCGCCGGCATCGGCGCCGACGGCGTCACTCTCTCCTCCGCCACACTGAACGTCGGCCGCTTCGAGCGGCGCGACAGCGAAATCCTCCTCAGCCGCGATGTGCTCGACCGCCAGATCATCGACGTCAACGGTAAGCGCGTCGTGCGCGTCAACGATGTGCAGATCGCCCCGGTCGAGGGCTCGTACCGGCTGATCGGCGCGGACGTCGGGGCGCGTGCCTTGATCGCCCGGCTCGGCATCGGCCGCAAGCGGGATCGCGCGCCCCTCGGCGACCTCGTCGATTGGGCGGATATCGAATATCTCGCCGCGAACGCGCCGAGCGTGCGCCTGAAGGTTTCGCACGACCGGCTCGCCAAACTCCACCCGGCGGAGATCGCCAATATCATCGAGGACCTCTCCTACCACGAGGGCTCCGAGATCGTTTCCGCGCTCGATGACGAGACAGCGGCGGATACGCTCGAAGAACTGGACGACGAGCGGCAGGCGGACATCCTCGAACAGATGGACAGCGAGCGCGCCGCCGACATCCTCGAAGAGATGGCCCCGGACGACGCGGCAGACATTCTCGCCGACCTCCCGCAGGAGAAGCAGGACGAATTGCTCGCCCTGATGGAGCCGGATGAGTCCGACGATGTCCGCGAGCTGCTCGAATACCGAGAGGACACGGCGGGCGGCATGATGACGACCGACTACGTCTCCGTACCTGTCGCGATGACTGCCGAGCAAGCCCTCGCTCATCTCCGGGCGATGGACGAGCAGCCGGACATGGTCTACTACTTCTACGTCGTCGAGCGGGGAGACGCGCCGCCGGCGGACGATCCCGACGGCGACATCCCCGAGTATTTGCGCGGCGTCGTCACACTGCGGCAACTGGTTAGCGCGTCGGCGCAGACGCCGCTCACCGCGCTGATGGAGCGCGACATCATCACCGCCAAAGCGACCGACCGCGCGGACGACGCGGCGCGCTTGCTGATCGAATACGGCCTCTACGCTCTCCCCGTCGTCGACGAAGGCGAGGATGGCGAACTGCTCGGCATCATCATGGTAGACGACGCCATGGAACGGCTCCTGCCGGACTCCTGGCGTCAGCGGCTGAAAGTCTTTAGCTAGTAGTCAGTAGTCAGTAGCCAGTAGTCAGAACGGAACCCAATCCCATCTGGCTACTGACTACTGACTACCGGAGAGCGGAGCGACGATATGGCAGGTGGAAGTCAATGCGGCCCGAGACTGACCGCAGTGGTCGCGCCGCGGAGAAACACGCCCCGGTAATTGCCAGCCCGGTCGGGACGGTACGCAGCGCGATCACGACCGCTGTCCCGGCAGCGGCTGAGCGGCTGCGGCGCATCCGGCCGCGCCGCCCGAATCTCCGCCGCGTTTCACGTGGAAAGTGGCTCATTTTCCTCTCGCTGCTCGGCCCCGGCATCGTCACCGCCAGCGCGGGCAACGATGCGGGCGGGGTCGCCACCTATGCCCAGGCAGGAGCAAAGTACGGGTACGGCCTGATCTGGGCGATGGTGCTCCTCATCCCCGCCCTCGCGATTGTCCAGGAGATGTGCGCGCGGATGGGCGCGGTGACGGGCAAGGGGCTGACCGATCTGATCCGTGAGGAGTTCTCGCTGCGTTGGACAGCATTCGTCATGCTGACGCTGCTGATCGCGAACGGCGGCATTGTGGTCTCCGAGTTCGCCGGCATCGCGGCGGCGTTCGAACTCTTCCACATCTCCAAGTACATCAGCGTACCGTTGATGGGATTTGTCGTCTGGTATCTGATCGCCAAGGGATCATATCGGCGCGTGGAGCGCATCTTCCTCGGCATGGCGCTGCTGCTCTTCTCCTATCCGATTGCCGCCTTTCTCGCCAAACCAGACTGGGGCGAGGTCGCGCACAAGACGGTCGCGCCCGGCATCCAGTTCAACGCGGCCTACCTCTTCGCCGTCGTGACGATCATCGGCACGACGATCAGCCCGTACATGCAGATGTACATCCAGTCCTCGGTGGCGGAGAAAGGCGTCAGCCCGCGCGACTACGCCGTCACCCGTGCGGATGTCTACATTGGCAGCATCTTCGCCAATCTCACCGCCATCCTGATCATCGTGGCGACGGGCGCGACGCTCTTCGTCGCCGGGAAAACCGACATCACGAGCGCGGCGGACGCGGCGCAGGCGCTGAAGCCGGTGGCGGGGTCGTTCGCGGGGATACTCTTCGGCGTCGGGCTGCTCGGCGCATCGCTCCTCGCCGCAGGGGTGCTGCCACTCGCCACCGCGTACGGACTCTCGGAAGCGTTCGGCTTCGAGAAGGGGGTTAACCAGGGCTGGCGGGACGCGCCCGTCTTCCTCGGCATCTTCACCGGCCTCATCGCCCTCGGGGTGCTTGTGACCCTCATCCCCGGCTTGCCGCTCGTCAAGGTGCTCATCATCACGCAACTGATCAACGCGCTCGCCCTGCCATTTGTGCTCATCTCCGTGCTGAAATTGGTCAACAACCGCAACCTGATGGGCGAGTACCGCAACGGCGTAGCCTACAACATCGTCGCGTGGGCGACGACGATCATCGTCAGTGTCCTCTCGCTCGCCATCCTGATAAACACCCTGCTCGGTCTCTTCGGCCTCGGCTTCGCCTAAAAAAGTCGGTGCGAAATGTCCTCACGCGTCGGCGTCGATCCGGTCGATGACGGCCTGCACGGCATAATCCGGCAGCGAGAGAGCGACGAACGAGGGCAGGCTGAGCCGCTTCCAGAAGGAGAATGGCTCCGATCCGGCCAGGCACGCGACGAAGAGACTGAGAACGCCCCCATGCGCGACGATGCCGACGCTCCCTCCGCGTGCCGGGCGAGAATATTCGTGACTGACCGTCCTGGCATTTGTGCAGGGCGACCATAATAGCCAGCCATTTTCGTCACTCCCCTGTCCGGATCACCAAAAACTGTTCAGACATCCCGAGAGGACGACTATAGAGTGCGCGGCACCCGGTCGGTACGATTGACGGCGTATTCATCGTACGCGCTCGCGATGGGATTCTATCGGATGGAAAGCACGACAACACTGCTCCCGCTCGCGTTCCTGCTCGTCGCGGCCAAACTGGCCGGGGCGGCCAGCACACGCGTCGGGATGCCATCGGTGGTCGGCCAGTTGCTCATCGGTGTGCTGCTCGGCCCCTCGCTCTTCGGCCT
>JBPCMC010000046.1:0-4325 GCA_051002645.1 Thermomicrobiales bacterium | reverse complement strand
GCCCTATTGTACCGCGTCGGAGGCAGACATAACATCGACGCGGAAGGGGGATTGAACCACGGAGGCACAGAGAGCACAGAGAAACACGGAGAAGAGCAAGTATTTCTTCCCTCCGTGTTTCTCTGTGCTCTCTGTGCCTCCGTGGTTCAAGGTCCCGCGTATCAGAGGTCTTTCTTGCGGAAGACGAGGCAGGCGGCGACGATCAGCAGCGCGAGGTAGCCGATGGCGTACGGGACGACCGCGCCGGAGGGCGGGGTGGAACTGGGGCCGCCGCCGCCGCCGAAGGAGAAGTTCGTCGCGGGTTGGAGCAGGTAGTTCGCGTAGTTATAGATGCGCTGCGAGGGGAAGAGGAGCGAGAGGAAGAGCCCCGCATTCTCCATCGCGCGGATCTGGAAGAGTTGCCCCTGCGCCTCGACAATCGTCGCCGCGAGACCGAAGGCATAGAACATGTAGCAGATGATGCCGTTCGCCATCGTTGCGAAGATCGTGCTGCCGAGCACGGTGAGGGCGAGCAGCCACCATGTCGCGACGATCACGACGAGCGCCGCCCGCCAGGCGCCCGCCGGCAGATGCCCGGTGATCACGCGGACCTCGGTGCCGACGGCGGCGGTGACGATGGCGACGTAGAGGGCAAGCATGACCGCGTAGCCGACCCATTTGCCGAGTACGACCTCCCAGCGGCGGATCGGCTTCGGCAGGATCGCCTGGAACGTCCCCATGTCCACCTCGCCCGCAATCGTGCCGATGGCGGCGAAGATGCCCATCACGGCGGCGAGGAAGAAGATGATGAAGACGGCGAAGGCCATATTGAGGTCCACCGCCTGATTGAAGGTGATCGGGAAGCGGAGGCTGCGCGCTGCCTGCCGCGCGTTCCACGTCTCCTTGAAGCGATAGACGCCCCAGCCGTAGAAGGCGACGAAGAGCGCTGTGAGCAGGAAGACCGCCCAGATCATCTTCTTGCGCACCGCCTCGCGGAAGGTCATGCGGGAGAGGAGCCAAATGCGCTTCAGGCTCGCGATGGCGTCGAAGGAGCGAGTGGGCGCGAGCGCCCGTGAAGCGGTCGCCATTATGCCTGCCCTCCCATCGCGCTATCGTCGCGTTCCAGGCCGTGCAGCGGTGCGCTGCCCGCCATGCCGATCGCCTCCATGAAGACATCCTCCAGCGTGCGGCGGTGCGGCGTGATGGCGTAGATGCGCGCGCCCGCCGCGACGAGGCGGTCGACGAGCAGCGGGATGCGCTCCTCGTCCGGCGTGCGGATCGTCACGGTGCGGTTGTCGATGCCGATGAGTTCGATGCCGGCATCGAGTGTGCCCCAGACGTCCAGCCCGACGCCGTCCAGCGTAATGTCCACCGTCAGTTCCTCGGCGAGCAGCTCGCGCATCGTGCCCATCCGGGCGACGCGACCGTGATTGATGATCGCGCAGCGGTCGCAGACCTGCTCGACCTCGGTGAGGATATGCGAGTTGAGGAAGACGGTCATCCCCTCGCTCTTGAACCGGCCAATCACATCGCGCACCTCGCGCCGCCCGACCGGGTCGAGCGCGCTCGTCGGCTCATCGAGGAAGACGAGGGCCGGATTATTCATCACCGCCTGGGCGAGGCCGATGCGCTGGAGCATCCCTTTGGAGAAGGTCTTCAGCCGGTTGCGCCCCTCGCCCGCCAGCCCGACGAGCTCCAATACTTCGGGGATGCGCCGCCGCCGCTCCGCCGCCGCCATGCCGTACAACTGGCCGTGGAAGTCGAGGAATTCCGCCGCCAGCATCCACTCGTGGAAGCGGAATTGCTCCGGCAGGAAGCCGACGCGTCGCTTGACCGCCACATCACCAATCGGGCGACCGAGCAGGGACATCGCGCCGCTCGTTGGGAAGACGAGCCCCATCAGCATCTTCATCGTCGTGCTCTTGCCCGCGCCGTTCGGCCCGAGGAAGCCGAAGACTTCGCCTTGCCGCACCGTCAGCGTTAGCGATTCCACCGCCACCTTCGCGCCGTACTCCTTGCGCAACTCGCGCGTCTCGACGGCGGGGACGGTGGGATCGATCAGGCCGTCCGCGTGGAGGAAGGCGACCTCCTCCGGCCGGAGGATAGCGGGCGCGTGGGGCGCTTCGCGCGCGTCAACAGGAGAAATAGTCGTCTGTGCCATCGGTTCGGTACCCTGCTCTCTGGTCGTCATGGCCACACTATTCGGTATGGTACACCCTGCTTTGGGAATACACTGCCCGCCGCCCGGTCGTGACACTGCGCGTCTTTCCGCCCATTGAAGTGAGACCGCTCGACGAGCGATTCTGTTTCGGCATTGCGATTACACTCGGTGGCGGCGGGCTGATGAACCTTAAGAACTTGATACGGTAAAGGGCTCACAGGCTCTCTGCCTGTGCTCCCGGTAGCGTAGGCAGAGAGCCTGCGTCCCCGGCTTACCGTATCAAGTTCTTCAGGTTCATCAGCCCGCCACCAGGAAGTTCGAGTGAAGACCGGGTCCGGTGGGAGCCGGGCCCGGTCTTCGAGGAGGAAGGATGGGGAAGGAGAAGTCTTACTTGACCGACTTCGCGACTCCCTCGACGGTCGCACCGTCGTAGGTGCCCGCCACGACATGGAGGACATCGGGGCCGTTTCCCGTGGTGATCCAGATGACGACGGACATGCTGCCGTCCTTCTGGCTGATCGTTGTGCTCCCCGTATTGATCGCGTCATGGGTGACCACCTGGTCGTTGGTGACCGGGATGATCAGCGTGTGCTGGAGGTCTGCGGCCTTCAGTTGGCCGACGAGATCCGCCGGGATATTGGGCAGCGTGCCGAGTACGCTGATGATGCCGGGGACATCGAGCCCATTGACATCAATCGTCGGTACGCCCATCGCGATCACCGCGACACCCTTCTGGTTCTGGGCAGCCGCGCCCTGCGCCGTCGGGTCCAGGCCATAGGAGACGATCGAGGCAGGCGGTGCGTCCATATGGACGGTCGCGCTGTCGCCCGTCGCCGGGATGAGGCTCGCCATACCGACTTGCGTGAGCGTCGGGCGGATTTCATTGAGATGCAAGGTGGCATCGGCCGTCTGATGATCGGAGACGTAATACTTGGGGGTATTAGCGACGCCCGGCGGTAGCGTGGTCGGCGCGGAGACCGCGCGGCCAACAACTTGCTGCTCCGCCGCCGCGTTCGGCACCTCGCGGCCTGGCAACTGGCCTTGCCCGATGGACGAGGTGACGCTCACGTACTTGGAGAGTTCCTGCATCATCTTCTGCTGATCCTGCGCGGTCGGCGAACCGGCGGGCTTGCTGCCGGTCGCCGGCGGCTTCGCGCCCGTCGCCGGAGCGCCATTGCCATTCAACGGCCCGTTCTGGAACTGCGGGAAGTTGCTCGTATTGATCGTGATGACGGAGACTTTGGTCGGGTGGTAGCTGAATGTGTTGACGATGGCATCGAAGGCGTCCGTCACCGGCGCGAAGACGAGCAGGCAGACGAGCGCGACTGCGCCGAGCCCACCGGCGAATGCATAGCGACGAACGCTCGCCCCCCGATTGTACGTAGTCATTGTGGCAAACCTCTCTTTGATACTCTCCACCAAACTCGTGTGGCGTTCTGTTGTCAGCCGCGTCTGGACGCGGCGGTAGGCATGGGCCAGGTGCGCGGCGTCCGGCTCCGGCGTGGCAAAGCCCGCGAATGCCGCATCCACGGCGGTCGCGTCCGCACGCAGCGCGGCGAGCCGCTCCGCGAGCGCGGGCTGCACGACGAGCGCCGCCGCGACCCGCGCCCGCGCCGCATCGTCCAGCACCGGGTCGCCGTCGAGATAGGCGCGCAGCATCCCGTCATCCATCGGTT
The DNA here is from genome assembly GCA_051002645.1 of Thermomicrobiales bacterium. Classification (GTDB taxonomy): domain Bacteria; phylum Chloroflexota; class Chloroflexia; order Thermomicrobiales; family JALYUS01; genus JALYUS01. The sequence continues at coordinate 509 of JBPCMC010000046.1, read as the reverse complement.
GCATCGCCTCCGCCATTTGATCCGCCCCTTCGTTCATCGCTCACCTGCCGTCCGGCGATCATGCGCGACCGCCTCATACCGTTGTCGAAAGAGCGCTTCCGCCCGCACCAGCGTCGTCCCGACCGAGCCGGGGGCGATGCCGACCGCCGCCGCGATCTCCGCGTAGGAGCACCCCGCCTGCCGGAGGGTGAGCACCGCGCGCGCCCGATCCGGCATCGCCATCAAGACCGACTGCACCAGCGCCCGCTCCTCACGTCGCACCGCCTCGCCCTCGGGGTCGAGTGGGTGCTGGAGCGGCAATTCCGCCCGTGTCACCCGCTCCTCGCGCGCCGTGCGCCGTTTGCGCGTGCGGATGGCGTTGAAGCCGAGGTTCGTCGCGACTCGGTAGAGCCACGCGCCGATCGCTTCCACCTCGTCCGTGCGCCGCAGCGGTGGGCGGTCGTGGAAGCGGAGGAAGGTCTCCTGCGCGAGATCGTCCGCCTCATCCGGCCCGACAATCCGCGTCAGAA
>JBPCMC010000045.1:0-3918 GCA_051002645.1 Thermomicrobiales bacterium | reverse complement strand
CGTCGAGCGATTGCGCGCGCTGGGACGGGAGGTGGAGTTCCAGCGCTACGACGATGAGGGTCACGGCTTCGCGAAGTTGCCAAATATTATTCACTCCGCAGAAGCAACTGCCGCCTTCCTCGATAAGTACCTCGGGAGCCGATGAAGCAACACGACGTGCGCTTCATGCCATAGCTCGTCGCAAATGGGGGCTCTTGCGCACTCGCGATGCTGGTGGCGAAGTCGCCGGGAGAATGTGCGGACGCGGCAAAAAGGAGCTAATCATGGCTGTCACACGGTTGGCGATTCGAGCACGCGGAGCGTATGCGGACGGGGCGGTGTTCGGGGCGGCGGGAGTGTACGAGCGGATTGACGGGACGATTCACTTCGCCGCCGATCCCACGCACCCGGCGAACGCGCAGATCGTGGACCTCGACAAGGCGGCGCAGGATGACGCGGGGCAGGTGCGCTTCTCCGCCGACTTCTGCCTCCTGCAGCCCGTTGATCCCACTCGCGCGAACCGACGGCTGCTCTTCGAGGTACTGAATCGGGGCCGCAAACGCGTTCCGCGCATGTTCAATCACGCCGCGCCAACCGCTGTGTATATTGACGAGATTGACCCTGGCGACGGCTTCCTGCTCCGGCAAGGGTGGACGCTCGCCTGGTGTGGCTGGCAGTGGGACACGATCAGGAGCGCGGCGCTGATGGGCCTCGATGCACCGGAAGCAGTGGAGCAGTCGGCGGCGCAGCCACTCAGTCCTATCCAAGGGCAGACCCTCCTTCAGTTTCAGCCGAACGAACGGAGTTACGACCGCCTGCTCGCCGACCGCGTCCATCAGCCCTATCCCGCCGCCGATGTGAACGATCCTGACGCCGTCCTCACCGTCCGCGACTGGCCCGGTGGCCCGCGCACGACGATCCCGCGCGACCGATGGCGGTTCGCACGCGGCACCGCCGATCCCGTGCCGGATGACGCCCATCTCTGGCTCGGCACGGAATTCAAGCCCGGCAAAGTCTACGAGGTCATCTATCGGACGTGCCGCTGCCCGGTTGTCGGGACGGGACTGCTTGCGGTACGGGACACGGTCTCCTTCCTCCATTACAGCGACGCAGCGGACGATCCCTGCGCGGGCCGGATCGAGAAGACGTACGGCTTCGGCACGTCGCAGAGCGGGCGGTTTTTGCGCCATTTCCTCTCTCTCGGCCTCAATGTGGACGAGGCCGGGCGGCAGGTCTTCGACGGCATCAACATCCATGTCGCGGGGGCGCGGCGCGGCGAGTTCAACCACCGCTTCGCCCAGCCATCGCAGCAGCACCCTCCCAATTTCGGGCACCTGATGCCGTTCACGGACGACGAGCAGACCGGTCAGACGGACGGCCTGATGCGGCGGCAGCGTGCGCTCGGCGGTGTGCCGAAGGTGATCCAGACGAATACCGCCGCCGAGTACTGGCGTGGCGATTGTTCGCTCCTTCACACGGACATCGCGGGCACGCATGATATCGAGCCGCCGGAGGACGCGCGTGTCTATCTCTTCGCGAGCGCGCAGCATGGCCTCGGTACCGTGCCGCTCGTCGACACGGACGCGAACTTGGGCGCGCGGGGTATGCATAGTTTCAATGCAGTGGACTACGCGCCCCTCCTGCGCGCCGTATTGGTCAACCTTGACCGCTGGGTGACGGACGGCACACCGCCCCCGCCAAGCGTCTTCCCCCGCCTCGCGGACGGCACGGCGATCCCCGGCGCATCCGTCTTCGATGCATACCGCGCGATCCCCGGCGCAACACCCCCCAATCCCGACCTGCTCCCGACGATCCATCGCCTCGATCTCGGGCCGGACGCCGCGCGGGGTATCGGCCGCTTCCCGGTCGTCGCGGGCGAGCGGTACCCTAACTACGTTTCCGCCGTGGACGCCGACGGGAATGAGACGGGGGGGGTGCGGATGCCGGACGTGACCGTACCCGTTGCCACCTACACCGGCTGGGACCCGCGCCACCCCACGACGGGCGGTGAGGGGCAAATCATCCCGATGCAAGGCTCGACCTTCCCGTTTGCGGCGACCGCCGAGGAACGGAAACGTACGGGCGACCCGCGCCCGTCGCTCGCCGAGCGGTACGGCGACCGCGCTGGGTATCTCGCGCAAGTTCGCGTTGCTGCTGAAGAGCTGGTAGCACAGAGCTATTTACTCGCGGACGATGTCCCGCTGGTGCTCGCTATCGCCGCCGAGCGATGGGATGCCTTCACTCACAATGCGTCGTAGGAAGGGAATGGATCATGGAACTAGATCGTCGTTGTCGGGAACAACACGTACATGACGGCTGCTTCCCGCGATTGGAAGATGTACCTGCATACGCGCCGCCGCTGCCGGTCCCGGCGCTGATGCGTGTTCACCGACTGTCCTGCGTGGTATCCGGGCCCACGAAAGCGGTGCTGTTGCCTACACGCTGCAAGGCCCAATCTCGACCGATTGTCCGGCAATCATGTTCCGGCGGCACCCGCACACCATCCTATCTGTCGATGCGCAAGCAGCGACGCTCCTGTGATTGGGGACTGATCAGCCCGATAATTGCGCTATCCTGAGGTGTTCGATGATCGACGGAAAACTGTCCCCCCTCTTTGCCCCCGAACGACTCTTCGCTGCCATGGACGCCGCTGACTGCGATGCAGTCGTTGCGCACACGCGTCGGAATTACTTCTATCTCTCGAGTGTCGACATCCTCGATTACGCGATCGATCCGGATACGGCGAACTTTGTGCTCGTACCGCGAGATTCCGCGCAGCCCGCCATGATGACGATTCCCATGTCGGAAGCGCTCCAGCTCCGCGATGTTCCGACATGGATTACCCACAGAATCTTGTGTGGCAGATTCTATGTGAAGAATGGTCCCGATTTGGGGAGCGTTCAGGTGCCGGACGCTTGGGAAGGGTTAATAGAGGCGCTCCGGAGCGGCGGCTTCAGCGAGCGGCGTGTTGGATTCGAGATGGAGCACATGCCGGTGACGCTGTACCGAAGACTCATTGAAGCCTTCCCGAGACTCCAGATTGTCGATGCGTCTCCCCTCTTCCGGCACGTTCGTAAAGTGAAAACCGCCGAAGAGATTCGACGGATTCGCATCGCCTGCGCCATCACCGAGCAGGCGATCGCCGATGTGATTCCCCATGTCCGACCAGGATACACCGACATGGATGTGAGTCAGGCAATCGGGGCGAACATCGCGGCGCATGGTGCAGAGGTGTTATACGTGCAGGTGGGTACCGATGCCACAGCAGGCTTAGGATTGCCAGCCGGGCGCAGACTCGACACGGGAGACGTCGTCCGGCTGGACGTGGCGGGGATTTACCAGGGGTACACGTCTGATCTTGGGCGAGGATTCGCCATTGGAACGGCGACGGTAGAGCAGCAGAGGCTCTACCGTGTCGCCTATCAGGCCCTCCAAGCGGGGATCACGGCAGTTCGATCGGGCTGCTCCATCGGCGATGTCTTTCACGCGGCGATGAGCGAATGGGCAGGAGCCGGGTTCCCTGAAGTGCGGCGACATCATGTCGGACACGGGGTCGGCCTCCAAGCGCACGAACCACCGCTGATCAAACCAGACGCTGATGAGGCGACAATTCCCGGCATGGTGCTCGCAGTTGAAGTCCCCTGCTATATATACCGCGTGGGGGGGTTCGCGCCGGAAGACATTCTGGTCGTCGGAGAGACGGACAATACGCAGTTCACCAGCGCACCGAGCGAGTTACCAGTTGTTGGCTAACGAAATGAATATCCCTTGCCATGATCCGCTGCTATGAGAAGGGTGTGATAGGTCATGTGGCTGAGTCCACGCCAATCGACTAATGTCACCCATGCAGGGATCACCTCACGAAACGGACAAAATCGTACGCTTCGGTCGTGACGCCGAGCGAGGTGACGAGCAGGGTGCGGAAACCCGTCAAGTTGG
>JBPCMC010000044.1:0-3447 GCA_051002645.1 Thermomicrobiales bacterium | reverse complement strand
GGCGCGTAACCGGGCGGTAGCGGGGCTGGTGAACCGGACGAACTGGCGGATCACGACGTGAGAGCAGGGTACGGGGAGGGGGCAGATCATCTCCCCGCTTACTGTGCAGGTTATCTACTGGCTACTGACTACTGACTACTCGCCGCCGCGATATGCAGGATGTCGGCGAGGACGCCGTAGGCGGTCTGCGCGGTGCCGGCGTCGTACTCGCCGATGGCGAGGTCGCCCATCGTGTCGGTGCGGAGGATGAGCATATTGGCGATGCCCGCCAGCGTGGCGAGCGGGTCGGTGAGCGGCAGGGTCTGCGGGCCGACGCGGCCATGGGGCGTGCCGTCCCGCGCTTCCCACGCCTCGGCGACCAGTTTGATCGCCATGCTCGCCGCAGCCGCCTCGGTGAGCTCGGCGGCGGTGATGCCGCCGATGCCGGTGCGCTCGACGCTCGTGGGGCGCACATCGGCATCCATCAGGGCATTCATTAAGGCGCAGACCTTTACGGCTGCGTCCCAGCCGTCGAGGTCGTAGGCGGGGTCGGCCTCCGCGACGCCGAGCCGTTGCGCCTCCGCGACCGCCTCGGCAAGCGTCTGCCCCCCAGCCATCATCGTCAGCACGAGGTTCGAGGTGCTGTTGATGACGCCCCGGAAGCCGCGCACATGGGTGGCGGGCAGGGCCTTCTCGACAAGGGCGAAGATCGGCGCGCCGTCCATCACGCTCGACTCGAAACGAAACTGGAGATGCTGGCTCAGGGCGAGGTCGCGCAGGCGGCGGTAGCCGTAGGCGACCGGCCCCTTGTTCGCCGTCACGACGTGCTTGCCGTTGCGCAGCGCCGTCTCGCAGTGGCGGACGGCGGGCTGCCCGCTCTCCGGCGCGAGCGGGCTCAGCTCGACGATGATGTCGGCGGGCACAGTGGCGATGAAGGCGGGTACGGCGATCTCGCCCGCCAGCGCGCCCGGCAGCCGCGCGCCGGGGGTGTCCTCGATGGCGGCGACCGTCTGCGGCAGATCGACACCGTCGGGCGCGATGATCGTGCCGTGCCGCGCCGTGGCGATGCCCGTCACGCTGATGTCGATGTGGTACTGCCGGTAGAGCACGTCGGCCCGCTGTTCGAGCAAATCCGCCAGCGCCTGCCCGACATGCCCGAACCCCACCAGCCCCACCCGCACCGTCCGCATCTATCACCCCCGGTCGAAACCTATTGAACCGCAGAGACGCAGAGGACGCAGAGAGATACAGAGATAATAGAAGAAGGCAGAGAAATACTGCAGCGGATATGCCCGCAGCATAGCATCAATTGCTCTTTCTTCGTCCCTCTTTTCTCTCTCTGCGTCCTCTGCGTCTCTGCGGTTCAATCGGGTTCCGTTCGGAGGGAGGTAGTGGTGGTCTGCCAGGGGGCGCGGAGGGTGAGGGTGTAGGCGTTGGTGGCGCGGATGTCGCCGCTCGGGTCGGTGAGGCGGAGGGCGATGGTGCAGGGGCCGTCGGGCGCGTCGGCGGGGGGGTGGAGGGGGAGGGTACCGATGGGCGTGGCGGGGCAGTCCGCCGCGACATCGCAGGGGAGCGACCCCTCGCCGAGGAACGCGCCCGTCCGGTCGTGCCGCACCAACCAACCGGCGGTCAGGCCGGGGAAGGCGCGCGGCAGGTCGTTGACGACAATCAGTTCCGCCTGCCACGGCGCGCCGAGCGTCGCGCCGAACGGCGCGGTCCAGTTCAGCATGACGTGAAGCGGCGCGAATGCCTGCTGGAGCGCGTAATAGCCCTGCTTCGGGCGGCGGTAGTAATCGACCACCGACCAGGTGACGGCGGGCCAGCAATCGTTGAAGGTGAACATCAAGGCGCCGTTGCACGGCTCGTATTTCATCCGCCGGTAGTGCTCGGTGTGGAACTTGAGGACGAGCGCCTGGTACGCCTGGCTTTTGGCGATCAGGTCCTGCCAGCCCGTCGCGTCCGGCACGGCGCGGAACTGCAACTCCGGCTGCATGCAGTGATGTTTGAGGGTGCGCAGGGCGCGCGGCGTGGGCGGCCAGGTCTGCTGCTCGGGCGGCAGAATAGCGTTCAGCGTCTCCTGGGTCGGCAGCGCCTGCGCGCCGTACTCGGTGACCACTTCCAGGTGTTCCGGCGTGAATTGCGCGAGATCGTACATCGTCTCGCCGAAGGCGTCGCCGGGGTACCAGCCGCTGTAGAAGTGGAGGTCCACCGGCCAGCCGTACCGCTCGCGCTCCGCCATGATCTCCCAGTGGCCGGGGTATTCGTTCGCCTGGTGGGTGATGCGCGTCGGGTCCGCTGCGCGGGAGGTGGCGGCGAGCGCCATGCCGAGTTTCTTGAAGTTTGCTTCGCCCGGCTCGGAGCCGTAGCAGTAGAGGAAGACGGAAGGGCGGTTGGCGAGCAGGGCGATCATCTCCTCCACCTGCCGCGTCGCCCGCCGCACGAGGTCGGAATCGTTCGACATCCGCCACTGCATCGGGAAGTCCTGATAAATGAGCAGGCCCGCCGCGTCGCACGCCGCGTAGAAGGCGGGGTGCTCGACGACGCAGAAGGGGCGCACCATGTTCATGTTCGCCTCTTTGAGGAGGCGCACGTCCCGCGCGTACCGCTCCGGCGTCATCGTGCCGAGCAGTTGGTCCGAGAGGTAGTTCGCGCCCCGCCAGAAGAGGCGGCGACCATTGAGATAGGTCGCCCACCCCTCGCCGCGCCGCTCGATAGTGCGCAGGCCGATCCGATCCGCCACGCTGTCGCTCGGCGCGTCGCCGGTGCCGACCGTGACGGTCAGTTCGTAGAGGTCGGGCCGTCCCTGATCCCACGTCCACCAGAGATGGGCGTCCGGCACTTGCAACCAGAGCGTGTGGACATTCGGGCCGGGCAAGAGGCGGATGCGTCCCTCCTCCGCGATCGTCTCGCCCGTGAAGGTGGCGGGCGCGAGCGTCAGGTGGACGCCGACATCGACGGCGGCGGCCAGCGTGTTGACGAGGGTGAGACGCAGGGCGAGGGCGGCGCGTCCTGTACTCGCATGGGCGGCGAGATCGGCGTCGGCGCGCACGCTTTCGATGAACTGCGGCCCCGAGAGGAGGAGCGTCACATCGCCCCAGATGCCGCCGGGGTTGATGTCGAGGTTGTTGACATCCCAGTCCTGCAACGTGCCCTTGATGAGCGTCTTCTGCTCGTGCTCCCGCGCGTGCTTCACCCGCACATCGTTCGGGCTGTCCACGCGCACGACGAGGACGTTCTGCTCCGCCAGCCAGGGGGTGCAATCGACTATGAAGGGGGCGAAAAACCCCTCGTGCGAGCCGAGGTAGAAGCCGTTTAGCCAGACATCGGCGTAGTAATCCACCCCCGCAAAACGCAGCCGCGCGACGCCGTCGTTCGGCATCTCCGGGCGCGCGAAGTGGGTGCGATACCAGGCGACGCCGTTGTAATCGTGGCCGAACTGCTGCCAGTTGCCGGGCACGGGGATCGTCT
>JBPCMC010000043.1:0-3691 GCA_051002645.1 Thermomicrobiales bacterium | reverse complement strand
CCCCTGCCCGCGCTCCAGTTGGCGGCGGAACTGCGCGGCGCGGACATCCCGACCGAAGTGACCTTCGAGCCGAAGCGGAGCCTCCTCGATCAGTTCAAATACGCCGAGCGCAAGGGCATCCCCTACGTCCTGATCGCCGGTTCCGACGAGCGCGCGGCGGGCGCCGTCACCGTCCGCACCCTCGCCACCCGAGAGCAGCAGCAAATCCTCCACGCCGACCTCGCCGCCACCCTCCACCGCCTCTTAAACGGGTAGAGACCCCTTGAACCGCAGAGACGCAGAGGACGCAGAGAGATGAAAGAAAGAAGGAGGGAAAGGAAAACTGAGCATTCTCTCGCCCACTTCTTCTTTGGATTCTCTGCGTCCCTCTGCGTTCTCTGCGTCTCTGCGGTTCATTCGGTTTGCCCATGAATGCGATTGGGTCGGCGTCGTCACCGCGATGGTACCGGGGGACGGTCTCGGGGTTGAGCGCGTACGTCAGCCAGCTGGCGGCATGGGGGGCGGGGGCGGCGGAGTTGGTGCTCCATCACGGCCCGGCGAGCGAGCAGATCCGCTTTGTCCACGTCATCGAGCAGGATTGGAACGCGACCTTCGCGCAGTACCATGCGCGGGGGATCGCCTGCCACGCGCATGGTTCACTTGCGCCCGCCTTCCGGCTCGAACGATGGCACGACCATGCCGCCTCGGTGCAGTCGCACTACACGCCGCTCCTCACCTTCTGCGCGCGGATGGCACAGATCGAGGGGCGGCCAGTGACGATGGTCCTCCACGGCGCGGGCGACACGACGGCGACAGTGCAGGCCAACCAGGAGGCGACGCGCGGCTTCCTCCGCTGGGCGGAGGGCGAAATCCTCCGACTCGGCGGCGGGGTGCGCATCGCGGTCGAACTGCTCCGGGCGCGCGGCGCGGACGATGTCCATGCCTCTTCCAGCCGCGCGAAGGTGATGGCACTCGTCCGCGAGTGCGACCCGGCGCTGGTCGGTATCTGCTGGGATATGGAGCATGACTGGTTCAACGGCCTGCGCGACCCGGCCTGGACACCGCGCCCGCCGGACGAATTCCTCGACCGCGTCGTCCATGCCCATGTCCATGACGCGAACGGCGAGACGCTGGCGAACCATTATCCGCTCGTCTTCAACACCGTGCCGTATGATGGGATGGCGCCGCTGCTCGTCGCGTACGGCTACGACGGGCCGCTGATCCTGGAAATCCGCTACCGGCACGCCCTCTCGCTCGGCGACCCGCTCTACTGGATGGGCCAATCGTACGCCGTCCTCCATAATCTCCTCAATGACAGCGACCGCGCTCTCCGCTCCGGTCGCCCCGCATGACATATACTGGAGAGGAAGAATTGAACCACAGAGACACAGAGAGCACAGAGGAAGCACGAAGAAGAGAGCGGTTTGATCTTTCTCCCCTGTTTCCCTCTCTGTGCTCTCTGTGTCTCTGTGGTTCAAGCTCCCTGTTTGATATGGATGTGAGGTAATGGGAAGTCATCATAACGAGTTGCGGGCGATGTTCGAGGCGGATCAGGCGGACCGGCGGGCGGTGGCGGCGCGGACGATGTCGCAGCCGGAGCTCAATCTGCATGACTATGAGCGGCGGCAGCGGCTGGAAATCCTCGCGGCGGATCGGATGATCCAGAGCGCGGACGATTACTACTATGCCGCCTACCTGCTCCAACATGGCACGCTGCCCGAGGAGTTCCGCCGCGCGCACGATTTCGCGGCGGAGGCGGTGACGCGCGGCTCCCGACCGGCCCGCTGGCTCTTCGCCGCCACGCTGGACCGCTGGCTCGTCGCGCTCGGCAAGCCGCAGCAGTACGGCACACAGTACGTCCGCATCGGCGCGCATGGCTACGCGATCTATGAGGTGGACCCGGAGGTCTCCGACGCCGAGCGCGCCCAGTACGACGTGCCGCCGCTCAATGAGCAATTACGGATGCTCACCGAGAAGAATAGCGGCTGGCCCGTGCCGTGGGTGCAGCGCCTCAATGGCAAACTGCAGATCATCGAGCCCGAAGACGCCCCGGACGCCGGCCCCGTCCATTTGCTCATTCCGAAGGACCCGCACGACCATTAATCACGGCAATGCGGCGCTCCGGCACGATTCGGTTCGCAATTTTCATCTTCACATTACCATATTTTGCTTCGCTGCACATCGTCCTTTTGGGCGATCTTTTATTGTCCCTTTCGCCGTATATTCTCTTTGTAGTAGCAGAAATGCGCGACTGTTGCTCTCCTCATCACCGAATTCGGGGGGCTTCATCGGAGGTGTATGGATGACAATAATCGACGGGACTCCGCAGCGACTCTTCCTTATGCAGGTATCCAGCTCGACGATCCCTACGGCGAGCGGGCCGCTGGAGATGTCCACGGCTTGTTATCTCATTCAAATGAGCGACGGGAAGAACGTCCTCATCGACAGCGGGCTACCGGCTGACTATAACCCGCCGCCGGAAGCGCCGCCAGCCGAACACGACAAGAATGTGATCGAACATCTTGCCGGTCTCGGCTTGCGGCCCGACGACATCGATCTCCTGATCTGCACCCATTTCGATATCGACCATGCGGGCCATCACGATGCCTTCACACACGCGGAACTGATCGTCCAGCGTACACACTATGAACGGGCGCGGAGCGGAGAGGCGCGCTACGCCGCCGCCCGCGCCCACTGGGATCATCCGGCCCTGCGCTACCGGCTGATCGATGGCGACAGCGAAGTCCTGCCCGGACTGACGGTGATCGAGACCAGCGGTCACGCGCCGGGGCACCAGTCGGTGCTGGTGCATCTGCCGCGCACCGGCCCGGTGCTGCTGGCGATTGATGCGGTGGTCATGCAGCGCCTCTTCACCTCCGATCGCCGCGCGTGGCCGACCGATGACAACGAGGAGCAACTGCGGGCCAGCACGCGCAAACTGCTCGTTCTAATGGAGCGCGAGCGCGTCGCCCTGGTCGTCTTCGGCCATGACGGTCAGCAGTGGCAAACGCTCACGAAAGCGCCGATGTATTACGAGTGATCCCCCGCAGCCAGCGGGCGGTGGCACGCGGGGAGCGGAGGCGGACGAGGATGCGGTGCGCGTGCTCCGGCGCGCGGAAGACGGCGGCGAACTCGCGCCGCCGCTTGTGGTGCATCTTCAGTATCCAGATGACGAGCGAGTCGCGGCCAAAGAGCGCGCCGCGCCACGTCTCCCGGTTGCCGTTCCAGAGTTCTTCACGCCGGATGATCCGCCGTAGCGTGCGCGGGAAGACACGCCAGAGCGGGATAATGATCGGGTAATCGAGCCAGACAACCGTCTCCGCCTGGCCGATCGTCAGGTCGTGGACGGCGGAATAGTTGCCGTCCACGATCCAGCCGTCGCCACTGAGCGCGTCCGCAGTGCGGGCGCGGAACTCCTCGTCGGACAGATCAACCCAATTCGGACCATGCACGATGCCGTCGAGTTCGACGTGCGGCACGCCGAGCCGTCGCGCGAGCTGCTTCGCCAGCGTCGACTTCCCCGACGCCGTCATGCCGAGCACGGCGATACGGCGACCGAGCGGCCCATATGTGGCCGTTCCTGCTGATTCTATTGTCTGTGTCATGGTACGAATCCCTTATCCATCGGTGGCGGGGGATTTCGCCCTCGGGCCCTCTCCCCAACCTAAACCCCCCCCCCCCACTTCTCCCTTCTTTTTTCCTCCTCGCGTCC
>JBPCMC010000042.1:0-10838 GCA_051002645.1 Thermomicrobiales bacterium | reverse complement strand
GGCGCGTAACCGGGCGGTAGCGGGGCTGGTGAACCGGACGAACTGGCGGATCACGACGTGAGAGCAGGGTACGGGGAGGGGGCAGATCATCTCCCCGCTTACTGTGCAGGTTATCTACTGGCTACTGGCTACTGGCTACTGGCTCTCCGCCCCGGCAAGGTTTGTGCATCATCGGGCCGTCCGGTACACTGCCGGGGCATCATTGGCCACGTCGGAGGGATGAAGGGGAGCGAATGGGCCGCCGGGTCGTCCGAGGGATCAGCGTCATCTATGTTTGGGCCCAGGAGAACGCGCTGCGCGCGGCCTTCCTCGTCGGCCTGACCATTGCCGTGCTCGGCTGCTGCGTGCCGCGCGCGGAGCCCGCGCACGACCCCAACGTGATCGGCGGCGATCCCATCGTGCAGCCATTGCCCGCGCGGACGGTGATCGGCTTCCCGCTCGTCGTCTGGTCCAGCCCGGATGTGCATAGCGAGACGGATTGGGACTTCGGGCAGTGGCCGCTGCGACGCTTCTTCGTTTTCTGGACAGACGTCTGGCTCTGCGGCCTGCCCGCGCTGCTTGGTCTGCTGGCGCATCGCGCGAACACCGTCGCCTTCGCGATGCCGCGCTTCCTCGGCACACTCGCCTTGACGTGGCTCGCCTATCCGCTGCTCGTCGCGCCGCTCTTCCTCTCGCACTGGAGCGCAATCTCTCCCCGCTCGCCGCTCGTCTATGCGACGCTGATCGGGCGGGCAGTGACGCTCTCGCCGGTGATCGCCTGGGGTGGCCTGCTGCTGATGGCTGCCGGGTGGCGCCTGTTTGCCTTCCCGCCGCGTCCGTTCCGGCTGCCTGTCTACGCCCCGCCGCCACCCCAGTTCGAGCAAGCGGACTTCGAGCGCGTACCGATGCGATAAAGGCTGATAATTGAACCACGAATCTGCCCAGGGGGCACCCGGAAGAGCACGAAGGGGGAAGAGAGCAAGTGACGAAGAGATGAAGCGGGGTGTCGCATACTTCCTCTGGTTTTCTTCGTGTTCCTTCGTGCTCTTTGTGTCTTCGTGGTAAGCGTTACTCATGTATGAGGGAGGGTTTGGGTATGCAACAGGATGCGACGCGGCCGGCATTCGTGTTCACGGAAGTACCGGGTGATCCGTCGATTTCCCGCTCGACATACGAGAATGAGGATAGCATCTTCTTCCTCTCGGTCCATGAGCGGCCGAATGTGGAGAACGCGACGCGCTACCTTGTCAACGTCTTCAACATGGGCGACCCGATGGAAGAGGAGGGGACGGTCTTCATCATGCCGTGGGCGCAGATGCTCTGTGCATTCTCTCGGGAATGGATCGATGCCGACCCCGACGTGAACCTGACCGAATCGGCCGAGGACGCCGCGATGAGTTGGCTCGACGCGGAGGATGTCGAGTCGGGCGCGACGCGCCACCTCGTCTTCACCGAGGAGACACCGGAGGGCGAGGAGCGCGACTGGCCGGGCGCGTAATACGGAAAACGGAAACGGGGATTAACCACAGAGGACACAGAGAAAACACAAAGAGGAGAAATGGACTTAGCCGTATGAGCCACCCGGAATACGTGCATTCATCGTAGCAAAGCCGTATCCTGACAGTCATCGCACACGGTCTCCACGACTCCTAGGCAGCAATCCGTGATAACAGTCGGTCCAGGTTGCGCTGGCGGATGGAAGGAAGGGAAAACATGCGGGTCGCCATCATCGGCGGCGGCATCAGCGGCATGGCACTTGCCTTGTCCCTCCGCGCCGCGGGCATCGACGACGTGGAAGTGTATGAGTCTGCCCCCGCCATCCGCGAACTCGGTGTCGGCATCAACCTCCTGCCCCACTCCGTCCGCGAGTTGACCGAACTGGGGCTGCTCGACGCGCTCCTCGCGGTCGGCATCCCCACCGCCGAGTTCTATTACTTCACCAGGCGGGGCCAGCAGATCTGGCACGAGCCGCTCGGCGTGGCCGCGGGCTACCGCTGGCCCCAGGTCTCGATCCATCGCGGCGCGCTGCTCGGCGTCCTGCACCGGGCCTTGGTGGAGCGCCTCGGCGCACATCGCGTCCACCCCGGCCACCATCTCGTCCGCTTCGGGCAGGAGCCGTCGGGCCAGGTCTGGGGCGCGTTCATCGATCGGACGACGGAGAGGTCCGTGGGCCGGGTCGAGGCGGACCTGCTCGTCGGGTGCGACGGCATCCACTCCGCCGTCCGCCGCACGCTGTATCCCGCGGAAGGCCCGCCCCGCTGGAACGGCGTCACGATGTGGCGGGGGGTGACCGTCGGCGCGCCGTTCCTGTCGGGCCGCGCGATGATAAATGCGGGGTCGAGCAAGCAGCGCGTCGTGATCTACCAGATCTCTAAGGCGGAGGAAGACCGGGGACGGGCGCTGATCAACTGGGTGGCGACGATGCGCACCGCCGACAGCGGCCCGATGCCCCCACAGGACTGGACCTACACCGCCGACTGCGGTGAGGTCCTCGGGGCATTCGCGCCGTTCGTGTTCGACTTCCTCGATGTGCCCGCGCTCATCCGGGGCGCGGCGGCGATCTACCAGTACCCGATGGTGGATCGGGACCCGCTGCCGACGTGGGACTTCGGGCGGGTGACGCTGCTGGGCGACGCGGCGCACCCCATGCATCCGGTGGGCGGCAACGGGGCGTCGCAAGCAATCCTCGACGCCCGGGTGCTGGCGCGAGAACTGGCGATCCAGCCGACGATTGAGGAAGCGGTGCTGGACTACGAAGGTAACCGGCGACCGGCGACGGCGGCGATCGTGCAGGCGAACAGGCGGGCGGGGCCGCATCGGTGCCAGGATCTGGTGGAGGAACGGGAGCCGGATGGCTTCACGGACCTGCACGACGTCGTGCGCGAGGAGGAACTGGCGGCGATTGCCGACGAGTACAAGCTGACGGCGGGGTTCGAGATCGAGCGCCTGAACGAGCGGGCGTCCTTGTCCGTCCGCTGAGTGGTAGCACTCTGGAGCGGATGCGGCGCGACGACGGTCGATCGAACCCGTATGCGCCTTCTTGCCACACTGACTGCACGTATTCCGGGTGACTCATACGGCCAAGTCCAGAGGAGAAAATCCATTGTGGTTTTCTCTGTTCCCGCTCTGTGCTCTCTGTGTCTCTGTGGTTCGTCCCGGTTTCGATCCGAGGCTGATTGGGGGAGTGGTATGGAGCAGATGCGGATCGCGGTCGGGCAGGTCAGTCAACTAAGTGACGAAATCCTCACCTTCGCGCGGCAACTCGGCATTGCCGGGATGCAGGTGAACACGCCCGCATTGCCCGGCGCGCATCGCTGGGAGTACGCGGACTTGCTGGCGCTCCGCACACGCTGCGAGGAATACGGCCTCCGTCTTGAGGCGGTCGAGAACGTCCACCTCGACTTCTACGACAAGGTGATGCTCGGCCTACCGGGACGGGACGAGCAGATCGAGCATTACTGCGCGACCGTCCGCAACATGGGGCGTGCCGGTATCCCGATCCTCGGCTACCACTTCATGCCCAACTCCGTCTGGCGCACCGATCGCTCGCCGATTGGCCGGGGCGGCGCGCTCGTCACCTCGTTCGATATGGCCGCTGTCGAGACACGACCGGGCGACGTGCTCGTCGCGCGCACCGACCGCTCGGGCAGCGACGATCCGTTCAACACGCGCGGTGTCATCCCGGCTGCGCAGTATCACCTGAGTGAAGAGGAGATGTGGGCGAACTATACGTACTTCATCAAGGCGGTGATCCCTGTCGCGGAGGAGGCAGGTGTCAAACTGGCGCTCCACCCCGACGACCCGCCGGTGCCATCGCTCGGCGGCATCGCGCGGCTCTTCCGTAACTTCGACGGATTCAAGCGGGCGATGGAGATCGCGGACAGCGACGCCTGGGGACTGGACCTCTGCCTCGGCTGCTGGTCCGAGATGGGCGGCGAGCAGGCGGTGATGGAAGCGATCGACTTCTTCGGTCCGCGCGGCAAAATTCTCTATGTCCACTTCCGCGATGTCCAAGGCACCGTGCCGCGCTTCGCCGAATGCTTCATCGGCGAGGGGAATTTCAACGCCGCGCGAGTGATGCGCGCCCTCCACCGCGCCGGCTTCACCGGCTTCCTCCTCGACGACCACGTCCCCTTCATGATTGACGATACCGACTACGGCCATCGGGGTCGCGCCCACGCCATCGGCTACATGCAGGGGCTTCTCACTGCGCTCGCAGAAATACCCACCCCCTGATCTCCTCCCGATGCGGGAGGGGAACCTCCGTTGTCTATCGTGCTCCTCAGAAAGATCGAGACATTGCAGCGCGCCACCTCTTCCCTCGGAAGGTGTGTACAAATCGGGGGTTAGGGTCATCCCCTTTAGCGCGCCGTCGCCTCCTGGATGGCCTGCGCGACATCATCCGCTTTGATACGGAACTGACTGGCGAACCAGGCCGCGTTGCCGTCGCGCAGGACGATCACCTGCGGCGACTCGTGGCGGACGCCCGTCCGCTCGGTGACGGCGTTCTTGACGTCGTGATCGTGCGCGACATCGATAATCGCCACATCGCCCGCTACCTGTTCCATCTCGCGGTGCGCGCGAGCGCTGATCGGGCAATAGGGGTCGTGCTTGAAGAGGATTACCGGCCGCTCGGCTGAAGACGCAAAGAGCGCGTCCAGCGATGCGGTATCGGTGACGGGTATGAAGTGCTCATCCATTGCGTACTATCCCTCGCTTGTATTCCGGCACACCACGATGGGCGCCACTATGGAGAAAGCAAGACAGTTGCCATCCATTCCCGCACAGGAACCGGCGCGCGACATTGCGCCGCGCGCCGCCTCGTCATCGGTGTGAGATGACGGCCTCCCAGCGCACCCACGGCGCGTGGTCGAACGCGCCCCGCATCATCGCCTGATCGGTGAATCGCTCCCGCAGCAGACGGCCTTCGCCGCGCAGCCGCACCTCGCCGGCGACGAACGGCCACGGGTCGAGCGTCCAGCGGTCCGGCGCGGCCCATGCGATGGTCATGCCGGTATCGCCGCTCGCGGTCGGCACGCGATCCCACCGATAGACGGCGGGCACGCCCCACGCCGGTACCGGCACACCATAGCAGGCATGAACGGCGATCCGGTCCCAGACGGTGAAGAGGGAGTGCGAGCGGCGCAGGGTCGGCAAGAGTATCGCCTCCCGGTATTCCGGCTCGTCCGCGAGGCTGGCGCGGAGACGGGCCTGGAACGCCCGCTCGCGGCGCAGGTACGCCGCCACGGCAACGCGCTCGGCGGGCTCCTCCGGCTGACGCTCGTACTGAGAGAAGATCCAGACGCCGTGCCGGGAGACGAGCAGTGCGGCATAACGGCTCTGCGTACGCATCAGCGGCCCGGCGTCGCGCCAGAGGGCGAGATGCTCCGTCCGGCTCAGTTCGATATAGGCGTGCGGCCATCCCGTCGCCGGATTGAGCGTCGGCGCGATTTCCCACGGCAACATGCCGAGTTCGTGCTGTTCCGCCGCGAGCAGCGTCTCGTCCATGCAGGGCGGCAAAGCGAACGGCGGCCTCCCCCACGCCCGCGCGACGACGCCGACCAGTCGCGCGTGCGCGGCTTGGCCGACGACAATAATTCCCTCGGGGTGCGCGCGATGGAGCATGACCCCCTCCCTGCTCGTTCGTCGGCATTGTACCGGGCATGGCACCATTCAGGCGATCAGGGCGAGGATCAGGTAATCACGAAGGGTTCGCGCATCACGGCGCTTGGGCGACCGTCGCGCGACACCGCCCGGACGGTCAGGTTATGCAGCCCATCCGCCAGCCCAGCGAGCGGGACCATGCCAATGTAGCCCGAGTGCAGATAGGCGGCGCTGCCGAGATCGGCGGAGACATCGTTGCGCGCCGAGCCGTACGCTGCCCAGGTGGGTGATGCGCCGTCTACCTCAACCAGCACGCCGCGCATCGGGCCGCGATCCGCCGCATCAACCGACCAGCCGACGACCGTCATCGCGCCGCTCGAATAGGCGTGCCGTTGGATGACGACCGGGCGATCATCGGCTGTCGGCTGGGCGCCGACCGTGTCAATGCCGATCAGCTCCTGATTGTCCGCCGTCGGTGCGCTCATCGCGACTGTCTGGGTTGGCGTGGTCAGGCTCGCGGCGACATGGAGGCTGGCGGCGATTGCGATGAGGGCGCCACTCGCCGCGACGCGCCAGAGCGTGGCAAGGCCGCTGCGAGATGGTGTGGCGAGGCGACGTGGCCTCACGTTCGCGCCCGCACGCGCCGCACTCCGTGCCACACGGCGATCCCAGAGGCCGACGAGCGCGCGGCGGTACGGCACTTCGACGATTGCCCACCCCACATAGGCCGCGAGCAGGGCGACGAGCCAGAACCCGACAGAGAGCAACCACGGCGAAACCGAGACGAACGGCGCGGGATGGATGACGTAGTAGTGGCAGATGAGGAGGTGGAGCAGGTAGAGCGAGAAACTGATTTCGCCGAGCAGGACGAACGGGCGGCACGACAACGCCCGCGATACTCCCCCCCACTCGCACGCCATCACACCGATCAGTATGGCGTAAACGAGGCAGACGAAGCCGCTCGATGCCAGCCATGCCTCACCGCCACTGCCGACAAATGCGAAATGGCCCGCCCAACGCGCCCATCCCCCGCTCAGAAACATCACGATCAGCACGATAGCGACCGCGAGCACTTCGAGCGCGGTACCGAGGCGCCGACCGCACCGAATGCGCGGCTGCACCGCCCGCCAGAGATGCGCGGTGGCGACACCGACCGCGAATTCCCATAGGCGAGCAAGCGGGAAGAAATAGACGACGTCCCGCACCTCCGTGCCGCGCGGCAGATGGGCCAGCCCGCGATTCGCCACAATGATCGCGCCAACAGTGAGCAGGAAGGTGACGGCGAGCTTGACGCGCCATGTCTGCCGCCAGCGCCAGAGGAGGAAGGGGAAGCAGAGATAAAAGAAGCACTCGACGGAAAGGCTCCACGAGACGCCATTGAACGCCGTCTGCACGCGATAGAGCGGCACCCCATGCCTGCAGGAGGAAGGCCGAGAGCAACCCAGCGCCGTGGGTCGTACTCGACACCGAATCGCGATACCACGCGGGCAGGATCAGCACATAGAGCAGCATCGCCGCGAGGTGCAGGGGCACGACACGCGCGAGCCGAGCGACGAGGAAGCGTTGCACCCCGCGCCGGTCGAGTGACGGATAGGCGTAAGTGAGGATGAACCCGGAGAGCACGAAGAAGAAGCAGACGCCCTGCGTGAGCGTCAATCGTTGGAGAGGCGCAAGCGCGCCGAAATACCCCTGCGAATGGAACAGGACGATCATCGCCGCCGCGAAGAAGCGGAGCGAAGTCAGGGCCTGCAGTTTTGGGGTGGCGGGCCGTCTATCCGCCTGCGGGAGCGGTGATGGCGGGGTGAAGAGCGTGGGAGGGCGGTATCGGTCTGTCGAGCGTCGCGATCATCCATGCTCCCAGGGTCCCGTGCCGCACCGCCCCGCACCCTATCGCGTGCGGCGTGATCGGTCAAGGCTGAAATTGGCAAGGGAATGGCGAGATGGGAGGCGGAGGTGATACGGCTCGCCGACCGATACGGCGGCGTGATAGTGCCGAAGTTTGCCCGCTCCACCGCGCTACCGAGATGTGACATAGGCAACGCCGAGGCTGCTCGTACAGGCCGTATCCGGGCGCGCGGTCGGGTCATTGATGAAGTCGCGGACGATGTTTGCCGCGCACGCCCCGCCATTGCCGATCACGGAGTGACCAACGCCCGGCGTCTCGACGTAGAAACTGTTGGGCAGCGCGTCTGCCGTCGATTGACCGAACTTCGGCGGGGTGACGGGATCGTTGTTGCTCTCCATCACGAGGGCCGGGGTGTCGCCCGTCACGGCTTGATGGTCGCGCGGGTCGGGCTGCCGGGTTGGCCATTGCGGGCAGAGGGTGAAGCGCCCCAGGATGTCGAGACCGACGCTGTCCCGCACCTCGGGGAGCAGCGTCTGCGCGGCGGCGACGGCGCGATCGCGGTCACTGAACGGCAGATACTCATTGCATCGCACGGAGATACCCATACCGATGCTGCTCTCGCTGAAGTAATTGTCCGCCAGCAACGGCTGCAACAACTTCTGGGAGCCATCCTTGATCTGCTCGACCATCGCCGGGATACGGGCGATACCCGCGCGGTAATAGAGGAGGTCGTAGACGAGGAAGACCAGCCGGGGGCCGTCGATGACGAGGGCGTCCGTCGTGCCGTCATCCGGGTTCTTCACCAAGACGGTCATCGGCGTCGTGTTCAACTGGCTGTATACCGCGCTGAAATCGGCGGTCAGGTTCGGGAAGGCGGCGTTGCAGCGGGCATCCGCCGCGCAGTTCGCGAAGAGAAGGTTCATCGCCCGGTCGAGGCTGACGGCATACTCCTCGTAACTGTTGAACTGCGGGGCGGCGACCGAATCGAGCACCGCGCTGCGGACAATGCCGGGGAAGTCGCGCATCACGCTCAAGCCGAGGCGGGTGCCATAGGAGATGCCGAGCGCGGCGCGAATGTCATTGATGTCGGCGGCGCTCTCCGCGCTGCTGTACGCGGCCAGGGTGATGCCCTGACCCGTGAGCCGGTCCCGGCAAGCGAGTTCGGCGGCAATCTCGTCATTCTGCTCGTCGAGCACGCTCACTTGCTGCGTGTCATCGCGCAATGCCCGCGCACGCACCTCGGGGCAATCGAGGTTCGGCTCGGAGAAGCCGGTGCCCCGCTGATCGAAGGCGATGAAATCCCGCGTCGGCGTGAAGAGCGTCGTGAAGGCGCGCACGAAACTGGTGGAGAGTGTGCCGCCACCGGGGCCGCCCTGGAGGAAGATCGCCGCATCCGGCGGAGAATCCGCCTTCGTGCTGCGGAAGCGGGCGACCGCGAGCCGGATCGTCGGCCCATCCGGCTTCGCGTGTTGCTCCGGCACAACAACGAAGCCGCAATCGACCGTCTTCCCCACTGTTTGGCTGCTCGCCAACCGGAACGGGCAGGCGCCCGCCTCGAAACGCGGGAGGCTATCCGCAGCCGCGACGGAGGCCGTCAACAGCACGCTGGGCAGCGCGGCACTGACGAGCACGACAATGACGACAGCAAGCATCCAGCGGCGCATCAGTTTCCTACATCCTCGCATCTAGACAGCAATCGTGACCGCCGCACGATACGGGAAAAGGCAGTCGTTGTCGAGCAGGATTCGCCGGATGCTTACCGTGTGTCAATCTACTTGACAATCGGGACATACGCCGCTAGAGTATGGGAGCTCCGGCCTCTACAGAGTATGGTGTTCATAAGAGGAATCGCATGTTGATGAATTCGAATCGAAAACACTATCGAAACGCGCGTCATCGCGAGGAGTGATCGTGGCGGCGTAGCGTCGTCTCGCTGATCTTTCACCCCTCGCCGTTCCGGTGAGGGGTTCTTCTTTGCCCGATACCTGACCCCTCCGCCGTGAAGTCGCGGGACTACGCAATTTTCGCGAGCGATACACCAGCGCGGCAGCGGATTATGCCAATGTGCGGCAGCCGGAACGTAGGAATGCTCGCGACGGGCTCGGGCAATGATTGGGGGATTGACATGTCACCGGAGAAGTACATCGAACTGCTCGAACGGATCGTCAAGGCGGGGCAGTTTGCGCACGCGCAAGCCTTCGCGGCGAAGAACTACACAGACATTGCTCGCCCGTTCACGCCCGAACAGGAGGAATCAATTCGCGCGCTGATGGCGACCGTGAAGGCCGCGCCGGCGATGGAGCCGGTCGCCATACGCGCGGGCGCGGTGACGCTCCGCACGCGGGGCGATCAGATCAATCTGACCGTTTTCGGCGAGCCGGAAGCGAAGACGGTGGAGCAGATGCGGCGGTGTGTCACCATGCCGGAGGCGGCCGCCGGGGTGCTCTGCGCGGATGCGCACTACGGCTACTCGCAACCGGTGGGCGGCGTCGCGGCGTACCGGGGCGCGGTGTCGGTCTCCGGCGTCGGATACGACATCGGCTGCGGACTGAGGGGCGTGCGCACAAACCTCAAAGCGAGCGATGTACGCGCCGATCTGCCACGGATCGTCGATCTGATCGCCCGGCGCATCTCCTTCGGCATCGGGCGGAAGAATCCGCGCCCGGTCGAGCACGCGCTGTTCGATGACCCGGCCTGGACTGACCTGCCGTGGTACGGACGGCTCAGGGAGATGGCGCGTGGACAGCTCGGCACGGTCGGCAGCGGCAACCATTTCGTGGACCTCCTGGTCGAACCGGCGACGGACGACCTATGGGTCTCCACGCACTTCGGCTCGCGCGGTCTCGGGCACAAGACGGCGACGGGCTTCCTCAACCTCGCCAACGGCCTCGGCTTCGAGGATCGTCCGCACGGCGAGAGTATGGATGCCCCGCCGACGCTCATCGCTACGGAGAGCGCGCTGGGTCAGGCATATCTCCATGCGATGCGCCTGGCGGGCGAGTACGCATACGCGGGTCGGGATTTCATGATCGGCGAAGTTCTCAGCATTCTCGGTGCGGAGGCGACCTTTGCGGTACACAATCATCACAACTACTCATGGGAAGAAGAACACTTCGGCGAGCGGCTGAACGTCGTCCGCAAGGGGGCGACGCCGCTCGCACCAGGGCAACTGGGCTTCGTCGGCGGCTCGATGGCGGACATCTCGGTCGTCGTTGAGGGCATTGAGAGCGAGAAAGGCGCGCGGTCGCTCTACTCCGCAATGCACGGCGCGGGGCGGATCATGTCTCGGACGCAGGCGGCGGGGAAGGCAAAGTACGTTCGGGATGCATCCGACCGCAAGCACCAGGTACGACTCGGTGGCGCGGTCACGCCGGAGATGATGCGGGAAGCGGTGCGCACCTATGGCGTT
>JBPCMC010000041.1:0-2746 GCA_051002645.1 Thermomicrobiales bacterium | reverse complement strand
ATACGGTCCAGACTTGCCGCGTCCCGGAGGATGGGGGGCACTCTCTGGGACGCAGTCGCTGCTGCATGGGCACCCGCGCCCTCTCCATCCTCCGTGAACCGTCACCACCAATATACGAGGGCACCCGGAAGGGGAGCATTTTCTCCCTTCTCCGCTTCGGGGAGGGGTCGGGGAGAGGCACGCGGCAATCATTGCGGGATGCGGAAGATTTGGCCGGGGAAGATCAGGTTCGGATCGGCAATCTCGTCGCTGTTCGCGGCGAAGATGCGGGGCCACTTCGTCGCATCGCCGTACCAGTGCTGGGCGATGCCGGAGAGCGTATCGCCCGCCACGACAGTGTACTCGGCGAAGCCGTGATACGGATCGATCAGCGCGCGCCCGAAGATGACCGGCACCGACACTGTATTCAACTCCGGGCCCATGCCGCTCGGCGGGAACTCGAAGACTTCCACCGTGCCGTCCGTCGTCGCGGGGATGGCGCCGAGGGTGAGCGCCGCGTGATAGTTGCCCCAGATGCCGAGACCACCCGCCGTGATGCTTGCGATCGCCAGTTCCGTCCCGTTGCCGTCGCGCACGCGGGCGGAAAAGTTCCCCTCAAAGCCGGTGCCCACGCCGCAGATCGAGACGGGATCGTCGACGATATCGTACGGCTGCGGCTGCCGGACGGTGATCGGTGCGAAACTCGGCATGGCTTTCCTCCTGACCTATGAAAAAGGTGGACACTGGTACAACGTCGCGCTGCCGTCTCCGGTTCTCTCTCGCGTCGTCCGCCAGCCGTGCGGCGCGGTATACTGCCCCGGTCGAGCACGAATGGGAGGAAAACGAATGCATGAGAGCGGGCACGAAACAGTCTTCACGCTGGAGATGACGCCGATCAAGTTCGGGCCGGGCGCGTCCGATGAGGCGGGGTGGGAGTTGCATCGCCTCGGCGTGCGGCGCGCGATGCTCGTCTCCGATCCCGGCATTGTCCGGGCGGGCATCACGGAGCGCGTGCGGCAGTCCATCGAGGCGGCGGGTATCGCCTGCGTTGTCTACGACCGCGTGCGCGTCGAGCCGACCGTGCAGTCGCTCCAGGAGGCGGCCGATTTCGCCATCGCGGAAGGGGTGGACGGCTTCGTCGGCCTCGGCGGTGGGTCGAGCATCGACACGGCGAAGGTCGCGAATCTGCTCGCCACCTACCCCGCGCCGCTACTCGATTACGTGAACAAGCCGATTGGCGCGGCGCGCGTCCCGCCCGGACGATTGAAGCCGCTGCTTGCGATGCCGACGACGGCCGGGACGGGCTCGGAGGCGACCTCGGTGGCCGCGTTGGAGGTGCCGGAGCAGCACGTCAAGACGGGCCTCTCGAATCGCTACCTCCGCCCGGACATCGGCATCGTCGACCCGCTCTTGACGCTGACGATGACGCCGGCGGTGACCTCATCGTGCGGCCTCGACGCGCTCTGCCACGCGGTGGAATCCTACCTCGCGCGGGACTTCACCTCGCGCCCCATCCCCGCGACGCCGGGAGAGCGCCCAATGTTCCAGGGTTCCACGCCAATCTCCGATATCTGGGCGATGAAGACGCTCGAACTGGGCGGCAAATACCTGCGCCGTGCCGTCCAGAACGGGCAGGACATCGAGGCGCGCACGCAGATGTCGCTCGCCGCGATGATCGCGGGCATCGGCTTTGGCAACGCCGGCACGCACATCCCGCACGCCTGCTCCTACCCGATCGCCGGCCTCAAGCACGTCTATCAACCGCCCGGCTACCCGACGGACCATCCCTTCGTGCCGCACGGCCACTCGGTGATCGTCACCGCGCCCGCCGCCTTCCGCTTCACCTACGCGACCAACCCCGCCAAGCACCGCCACGCGGCGGAATTACTCGCGGGCCATTCCCTCCCGAACGCCGATGAGAACACCCTACCGGATGTGCTCGTGCAGTTAATGAAGGATATCGAAGCGCCGCGCGGTATCGCCGAACTCGGCTACGACGATGGCGATATCGATGCGCTCATCGAGGGCGCGTTGAAGCAACAACGCCTCCTCGTCATCTCCCCGCGCGAGCCGAGCCCGGACGACCTCGCATCCATCCTGCGCGCCTCGATGGCGAACTGGTAAACGGGAACGGAGAAAACCACCAAGACACCAAGGGGGAATTCTTCTTTCGTTTTCTTGGTGTTCTTGGTGGTTGAATCCCCCCTCGTCGCTCAGTCGAAGACGATCAGGCCGCGACCGACTTCGCCACGGTCGAGGGCGTCGTAAGCTTCATTGATCTCTTCGAGCGGGTAGTGGCGGGTCACGAGGGAGTCCAGGTCGAGTTTGCCTGCTTGCGCGAGGGCGATGTATTTGGGCATGTCGGTGTGCGTGCGCGCCGAGCCGTAGAAGCAGCCTTTGAGCGTCTTCTCCTGCGCCGCGAGCAGATAGGCGTCGATCTGCGCGTACTCCCCGACGGCTGCCATGCCGACCGCGACCGCCGTGCCGCCCGAGCGGATCGAGTCGAACGCGGTGCGCACTGTCTCGCCGCTGCCGAGCACCTCGAAGGCGTAATCCACCCCGCCGCCCGTCAGCCGCCGGATCGCCTGCACCGGGTTCTCCTCGCGGGCATCAATTGTGTCGGTCGCGCCGAAGCGCTCCGCGAACTCCAACTTGTCCTGGCTGATGTCCACCGCGATGATGCGCGATGCATTGGCGAACCGCGCCCCCTGGATGACATTGAGTCCCACACCGCCGCAGCCGATCACGGCGACCGTGCTGCCGGGCC
>JBPCMC010000040.1:0-14846 GCA_051002645.1 Thermomicrobiales bacterium | reverse complement strand
CCTGCGCGCGACCACGCTGCGCCTGACGACCTCGCTCGACCTGACGCAGACGCTCGAAACGGTGCTCGACGGTATCATGTCGCTCGTGCCCTGCACGATCGCGACGATCTACCTCGATGAAATCGTGCCGGATGCGCTGGTACGGGTGGCGCAGCGCGCGCACGATGGCGCGGGGCTCCGCATCGAGACGCAGCCGCGCCCGCTCGACGGCAGCATCACCGGCTGGGTCTACCGCCACCGCCAATCACTGCTCGTGCCCGATCTGAGCGCGGACCCGCGCGTCGTGCAGGGGGCGGAGGCGCCGCCGCCGGGGCTGTGCAGCATCGTCGCGCCGCTGCTCGTCGGCGACCGCGCGGTCGGCACATTCCTCGCCTCCCGGCAGGGGCCGGATACGCTCACCGCGCGCCATCTCGCCGTCGCGGAGCGCTTCGCGCCGCTCGTGGCGCAGGCCGTTGTCCATGCGCGCCTCTACGACGAGGTGCGGCACGGTCGCGCGCAGGCGGAGATGATGATGGAGAACATCAGCGACGCGATCATCCGCGCCGACCCGACGGGCCTGACCGTCGGCTGGAACAAAGGGGCGGAACGGCTCTACGGCTACACCGCCGCCGAAATGGTCGGCCACCGACTGACGGCCGTGCCGCCGGAGGAGCAGCCGGCGCTGATGGTGATGGTGAGCCGGGTGCTCCAGGGCGAGAGCATCGTCAATGCCGAGGCGGTGCGCATCCATAAGGATGGCCGGCGGCTCAACGTCCTGACCTCCATCTCCCCCTGGTACGAGCGGGAGCGGATCACCGGCACGCTCGCTGTCGTCAAGGACATCACCGAGCGCAAGGCGCTCGAACACGAACTGATGGAGCAAGTTCAGGCGGGGAAACGGCGCGAGCGGGATAAAGCGTACGTTGCGGCGGTCGCCCAGGCCTGCAACTCCGCCGCCGACGGCCCGGAGATTCTGCAGGCGCTCGCGGACCTGACCGCGCAGTGGGCGGACGATGCCCGCGTCGTGATGTTCGACGATACACGCCTGACGCTCGCCGCCTATGCCTCGCGCACGCCGGAGGATGACGCGGCAATCTGCGCCGCGCTCCACGCCACCTACACGGACGGCGCGGTGACGCCCCGCATGATCGCGGCGGTCCATCACCTGCACGCGCCGCGATCATGCGGGGCGTCACCGCGCCGCCCTCACCCCTGCATACGGTGACCGTCGCGCGGGGCTATCACACCAAAGCCTTCCTGCCCATCCGCGCCGCCGGGGAGATCGTCGGCATCCTCGGCGTGGGGGTGCGGGGCGAGACGCCGCCGTTCGACGCGCAAGCCATCGCCACCCTCGGGCTGGTCGCGGAGCAGGCTGGGCTGGCGATCACCAAGGATCGCCTGCTCCGGCAGGTGAAGGCGCAAGTGGCGCAGTTGGAGGATGCCAACCGCCACAAGGACGACTTTCTCGCCTCCCTCTCGCACGAACTGCGCACGCCCCTGAACGCGATCCTCGGCTTCGGCGAGTTGATCGAGGACGGCGTCATCGCGGAGGGCGACGAACTCCGCGATGTGGCGCGCGATATCGTCATCAGCGGCCGCCTGTTGCTCGATCAGGTGAACGGCCTGCTGGATATGGCGCGCGCCGCCTCCGGTCACATGACAATCGCCCAGGAGCGCGTCGAGGCGCCCGCTATCGTCGCGCGGTGCGAGCGCATCATCGCGCCGCTCGTCGCCGCCAAGCAGCAGAAGCTCCGACTCGCCCTCCCGCCGGACTTGCCGCCCCTCCGGGCGGACGCCGCGCGATTGCAGCAGGTGATCCTCAACCTGCTCACCAACGCGCACAAGTTCACGCCGGAGGGCGGGACAATCACCGTCTCCGCGACCGCGACGGAGACGGCGGTTGCCATCACCGTGAGGGACACCGGCATCGGCATCGCGCCCGAGCACGCCGCCGTCATCTTCGAGCCTTTCCGCCGGGTCGAGACGGGCTACGCCCGCGCCCAGAGCGGCACCGGCCTCGGCCTCGCCCTCTCCCGCCGCCTCGTCGAACTGATGAGCGGCACGCTCACGCTGGAAAGCGCCCCCGGTACTGGCAGCACCTTCACCGTCATGCTACCGGTAGCGGACAGCAGAGGGGGCTAACGATGAAGAAATGGACGCGAGATGAGATCGTCGCAAGAGTTGAGCGTGATTTTCCCGATCAAGACTCCGCGATGCTCATGGCAGTACTCGACGAATATGGGACGGGATCGTTCGAGCAGGAGCGCGAGCGCGTGCAGTGGGGAATCCTTGAACTGAGCGCGGGCGACCTCAAAAAAGTCCCCGAGAACGTTGCCAAAGCAAAACGCGACTTCCGCGACATTGTCGTATGGGCGGAACGTCACGGCCCCATCTACGATGTCTTATCGGGCAAGAAGACGATGACCGAGCTGGCGCAGGAGCGCAGTGCGGTCAACACCGATAACGGCGACTGAGCATATACTCAGATCATGCAACTCACGCACCTGACCCGCCGCGCCCTACTCATCAACGCCGCTGCATCCGCAGTCGGCGCCCTCCTCGCCGCGTGTGGGAAGTCGGCAGTCGGTGGTGAACAGCAGGCAGCACGCGACGAGGTAACGCTCACCGTCTCCGCGCAGCCGACGCAGGACGCGCTGTTCCGCACGTCGGAATTCAGCACTGTCGGCGTCTTCGACGTGGACTGGCTGGTCGATCCGTCCTTCACCGGCTTGCTGGACAATCTCGCCGCCTCACCGGGCGCATTCACCGCCGTCCGCTTCTTCGGCGCACTCAATAGCGGCACGTTGGAGAAAACAACGCCGACGGAGAGTTCGGAGTTCGAAGTTCGAAGTTCGAAGAAACCTGACTCCGAACATCGAACATCGAACATCGAACTTCTCCCCGCCACCTTCGCCGCGCTCGAAGCCCTGACATCGCGCGGGCTGACCCCCTTCCTGCAACTGAGTTTCTTCCCGCCAGACATCTCGCCGTCGCCGACACTGCCGCCCGCGTCGTTCGATGGGTGGCAAACGCGCGTGCGCGCCTTCCTCGATGCGCTGGTGGCGGACCCGCGCTTCGGGCTGGCGGCGATCCGCACCTGGTGGTTCGAGGTGTGGAACGAGCCGAATATCCCCGTCTTCTGGCAGGGCACGTTCGACCGCTACGTGGATATGTACCGCGCCACCTCGGACGCCGTGCGCGCGAGTGGCTACCCGATCCGTCTCGGCGGCCCCGCCCTCGCCTATCTGCCCGCCAGCGACGGCCCGGCGGCGGGCGCGCCGCTGATGCGCCGCTTCCTCCAGTTCCTGCACGACGAGCCGGGCGTGCAATGCGACTTCCTCTCTTTCCATGAGAAAGGGACGTGGGTCAATCCCGCCCAAGGCGATGTCGAGCCTGCCCTCGGCGATCTCGTCACTGCCGCCGAAGAGACGGCGCGCATGGCGCTGGCGCTCATCCCGGAGCGGTGCAACGGAATGACGATCATCAATAATGAAGCGGATATGAAGGTCGGCTTCGACATCCCCTACGAGCCGCGCATGACCGAGCGCTTCCCGGCCTGGCTTGCCGGCACGATGATCGCCCATGACACGCTGACGCGCCGGTACCGCGACAGCGGCCTCCGCTTCCATGCGGCGGCGGACGATGCGAACCTGCAACTCGTCCAGGCGCCCTTCGATGGTCGCCGCTCGCTGATGACGCGCGGCGCGACGACCGGGGCCACCGGCCTCTTCAAACTGCCCGTCTACCACTTCTACGAGTTGCTGCGGCTGCTCGGCGACCGGCACGGCACGATAGTCACCGGGGGCGAGCAGTGCTACCCGGCAACCGACCTCTTCCATCTGTTGACCGTCGCGGACGAACAGATCGGCGCGCTTTTCTCCCTCTACCCAACGGAGAGCGGGCAGCAGGCAGCGGGCAGCTCTTCCCCGACGCAGCAATCCAGGATGGTGGACTACACGATGCACGACATCCCGTGGCAGACGGTCAACATCGCCCGCTTCCAGATCGACGCGACACACTCTAATGCGTACACGGCGGCGGGCGCGCGGCTCTCGCTCCCCGATCCTGACCCGGCCACCGCCCGGACGATCCGGCAGGCGCAGGAACTGGCGCTCTTTGCGCCCATCCAGCAAGGCGTCGCCCTCGCGGACGGTACCTTCCGCGACCGCTTCGCCATCGCGCCCTTCACGACGCTGCTCTACTGGATCACGCCGTATTCCCCGACCGTCCCGCCCGCGCCGCGCTGGTTCACCGCGACGGCGGAGGATGGCAATGCTATCCTCCGATGGGAGCCGAACCGGGACCCGTCGTTCTTCTCGTACGAAGTGGCGTTACTGAGTGACGGAGCGCCCCCTGTCGTCATTTCCCCGACCCCGCTCCGCAGCGCGCTGTGGGTGGATACCGCCCCACCAGCCGGGCCGCGACGCTACGCCGTCCGCACCATCTCCGCGTCCGGCATCACTGGGGAAGGACTAAGGACTGAGGACTGAGGACTAAGGGGGATGCGCCCTTGCTTAGTCCTCAGTCCTCAGTCCTTAGTCCTTCTCCTGAAAGGAGAATCCTCCATGGTCAAGGATGAGAAAAAAGCGATTGTGCTGTTGAGCGGCGGCCTCGATTCGACGACGACACTGGCGATAGCGCAGCGCGAGGGCTTCGCGGTCTACGCCTTGACCTTCCGCTATGGCCAGCGGCACCAGCAGGAGATCGCGGCGGCCCAACGGATCGCGGCGCGTGCCGGGGTCGCGGAGCATGTCATCGTCGAGTTCGACCTGCAGCGCTTCGGCGGGTCGGCGTTGATGGCAGCGATCGCCGTCCCGAAGGCGCGCAGCCTCGACGAGATCGGCGCCGGCATTCCGATCACCTATGTCCCGGCGCGCAATACGATCTTCCTCTCCTTCGCCCTCGCCTGGGCGGAGGTACTCGGTGTCAATGACATCTTCATCGGCGTCAACGCCCTCGATTACAGCGGCTACCCGGACTGCCGACCGGAATACATCGCCGCGTACGAGCAGATGGCGAACCTCGCCACCAAGGCGGGCGTCGAGGGGAGGCAGCAATTGACGATCCATACGCCGCTGATCGCGCTGACGAAAGCGCAGATCATCCAGCGCGGGCTGGCGCTCGGCGTCGACTACGGCGAGACGATCACCTGCTACGACCCCGCACCGGACGGCGCCGCCTGCGGCCAGTGCGACGCCTGCTTCCTCCGCCGCAAAGGCTTCGCCGAGGCCGGTGTGCCCGATCCGGGGAAGTAGCGAAAGGCGTACGTACGTGTCATAATGGCATGGATGCGATGTCGTTCCCCGCGTATTCGTCGTGCAAGGGGTCGGGAATGGGTTTGACAGTTCTCGATATTTGTACAGGTGCGGGCGGAGAAGCGGTCGGGCTTGAAGCGGCGGGCTTTGCGCTGACGGCTGCCGTTGAGATTGATCCTGCCGCATGTGCGACGCTACGCCTCAATCGCCCCGCATGGAACGTCATCGAAGGTGATATCCGGCAGGTTGAGGGCCGGGAGTTCCGTGGCATCGACCTCCTTGCGGGCGGCGTACCGTGTCCGCCATTCTCTATCGCGGGCAAGCAATTGGGCGCGGATGACGAGCGCGATCTCTTCCCCGAAATCCTGCGCCTCATCGAGCAAGCGCGGCCACGGGCGGTGCTGCTGGAAAACGTCCGTGGTCTCGCCACCGCCAAATTCGATGCATACCGGACTAATCTTATCCACCGGCTGAACCGTTTGGGCTATGACGTTGATTGGAAAGTGCTCAACGCATCCGCGTACGGCGTCCCGCAACTCCGCCCACGTTTTGTGCTCGTTGCGATGCCCTATGCACTTCTTGAACGGTTCCAATGGCCTGAGCCGAACGATACTCCTCCCTCGGTCGGCGAAACAATCGGCGACTTGATGGCGGAACGCGGATGGGCGGGGGCGCAGGCATGGTGCGAGCAAGCAAACACCATCGCACCGACGATCGTGGGCGGTTCGCTGAAGCATGGTGGCCCTGACCTCGGGCCAACGCGCGCAAAGAAGCAATGGGAAGCGCTCGGCGTTGACGCCCGTGGGCTCGCCGATTTCCCACCGGGCGCGGACTTTCCTGCTGATACGCGCCCCCGGCTCACCGTGCGGATGGCGGCGCGGATACAAGGGTTCCCGGATCGTTGGCTGTTCGCTGGCAAGAAGACTTCGGCGTACCGGCAGGTCGGTAACGCTTTCCCTCCCCCAGTCGCTCAGGCCGTTGGCGAGGCAATCCACACGGCGTTGACCCACGCGGCCACCGAGGGAACGCCGTATCAATCTCTGGTGTCGATCTATGGTGATGGCGCGAAAGAAGACGGTGTATGGCGCAAAACCCGCGCGGTGAGGGAGCGAAGAAGCGCATCCTGACCTTCTTGTTGGCGAACATCGGCAGAGTCATCGACGGTAGTGAAATCCGCGCGGTGTCAGGCAATGCATCGGAATGGGCGCGGCGCGTCCGCGAATTGCGTGACGAACAGGGGTATCAAATCCTCTCGCATCGCGACCGCGCGGACCTCAAGCCCGGCCAATACCTGATCGAGACCGACCAGCGCCTCCCCGCCTTCCCGCGTGAAATCTCCAAGGAGACGCGCGCCTACGTGCTTGAGCGCAACGGCTACACCTGCCAGATGTGCGGTCTGGCGGCTGGCGACCCTGATCCGTTCGACCCGAAACGCAAAGTCCGTCTGACGCTCGGGCACATTATCGACAAATCGAAAGGCGGCATCGATTCGCCGTCCAATCTGCGGGCGATCTGCACAAACTGCAACGAAGGCTTGCAGAATACCGCCCCGCCGAAGCCGGATCGGCTTCACCTCATGTCACAGGTTCGGCGGGCCACCGTGGACGACCAACTGCATCTCCTTGAATGGCTGGAACAGAAATTCGAGAAGATTCGACCACGGGGAAGTACCGAGTAACGAGTAACGAGTAACGAGAAGAGATGTCGCGCTCCCTCTCGTTACTCGTTACTCGCCCCTCTGGCATCTGGCATCTGGCTACTCCCCGAAGGGAGGCGGGAGGCGGGCGCGGGTGCAGTCGTCCTTCACCCAGCGGCAGAGGGCGCGCAGCCAGAAGTTCCAGCAGGCGCTATAGGCCCCTTCCCGGCCCCAGCGGGGCAGGAGATCGTGGAAGGCGTCCATCGCCTGCACCCAGCCGTCCCGGTAGCCGCGACGGTAGGCGCTCTCGGCCTGCTCGAACAGGTTGAGCGGAGAGGTTCGCAGTGGAGAATCCGGCGTTCTTCGAACCTCGTTGGGGCGCTCGTCAGACGGCATCGGGGGCTCCTTTCGTATCGGCGGATGATGCACTTTCTCCTTTGTTGTCATAGTGTGCAAAGGGGAAAAGGAGCATTTTCGGTTCATCGATGGCGGCGGGAGGAGAGAAGAGGGTATAGCGGTACGGGCTGCCTCTCTTGCCCGCGCCTTGCCGGACAAGCCGCTTCTCCTCGACCAGTGCGCGGATCGCCCGCCCGATTATTCCCGTGTCGCCGGTGGTCTGCGCGATGATCTCTTCCTCGGTGAGCAGTGCACCGACTAAATGGGCCACGATGTGCGCTTTCACCTCCGTGAGTTGCTGCGTCACGTAATCGTCGCCTGCGCTCACAATATGCGTGGCCGGATCGAAGAGAGCGACCGTGGCGGGCACGTCTTCCCCATAGCGCTGAATCGTCTCAATGATACG
This sequence comes from Thermomicrobiales bacterium, assembly GCA_051002645.1. Classification (GTDB taxonomy): domain Bacteria; phylum Chloroflexota; class Chloroflexia; order Thermomicrobiales; family JALYUS01; genus JALYUS01. The sequence goes on along the minus strand of JBPCMC010000040.1, from coordinate 7,174 downwards.
GACCTGCTCGCGCCGCTTCATAATCAGCAGCGTATCGACCGCCCCAAAGAGGGCGGTACTGCCGAGCAAGGAGTCTCCGCCGCCGCGCTCTCCCTTACCGAGATGATGGACGCAGAGAATGTGGCACCCGGAGGTGCGACCGAGGTCAATCAGCGGTTCCATCGCCCGCGTTACCTCGCCGTAGGCATTGACATCCATCAGGCGGACGAAGCGTGAGAGCGGGTCAATGATGACCAAGACGGGCTGTTCTTCCGCGACCGCGACGGTCAAGGCTTCCAGCGCATTCCCCGGCGCGGAACCGGTATGAATCAATATCCGCTCGCCAGTGATGCCCATGGCGCGGAACTGCGCCGCCACTTCCGCCCGCTTCTCCTCCAGACAGAGGTAGAGCACGCCGCCTCGCGTGGTCGCCCGCCCGAAAAAGGGGTCACCCCGGCTGACGTGCATCGCGAGGCTACGGGTCAGCGTCGATTTGCCGACCTTCGGCTTGGCGGCGCAGATCGAGATACCGCCCTTTGGGAGCGTCCGGTCCCACACATACGCGACCGTTTCCTCGGGCTCATCGAGCAGGTTGTCCAGCGTCGTGAAGTGGAAACGATTCTCCTTTTCTCCATTGCAGCCTATCGCGGAAAAGGAGAAAGGGGGCATTTCCTCCCCCGGCGCTTGCGCGGCGAGGGTACTGAGGGCGTCCGCCGAGCCGCCCGCGTTCAGCCAGTCGGTCACGTCGCCCTTCGGCGGCAGATCGGGCAGGGTGAGAATCGTCACGCTCGCCGCGACGCCAGCGAGGGCGTCCGCCACTGCCCGCGCGTGCTCCCGGCCCTTCTCGTCGTTGTCCGGCAGGATGACGACATGCCGCCCGGCGAGTGCGGCGGTGTACTCCGCCCGCCACTTGCCCGCCCCGCCGGGGTTGGTCGTCGCCACGAGGCCGAGGGCGCGCAGGCTGTTGACATCCTTCTCCCCCTCCGGCAGGAAGACGGGCGCCAGCGGGTCCGCCGCGAGCAGTTGCGGCAGCCGGTAGAGGACGCGCGCCACGCCGTCGAGGTTGTAGAGCCAGCCGCCCTTGCCGTCCGGTCGCCGCTGGACAAACCGCTTGTCCGGGTAGCGCACGACCTGAAAACAGAGCACACCATCGGCGTCGTGGTAGTCGTAGAGGGTCACACTGGCGGGCGGCGGTGCGGGCGACGGCACCCGCAGATGCACCCCGTCCCGCGTGCTGTAGCCGCCCCGCCCGGTCCCCGGTGCGCGGGTGAGGTCATGCACCCACGCACCGGCGTCCGCATCGAAGCGCAGGGCGTCGGCGCTCCACTCCTCGCGGGTGCAGTAGGCGAAGCGGCCGTCCTCCGAGCGGAAGCCGTAACATCGCTTGCCCACGCCCCGCGTCGCGCCGCTGTACCCCCGGCAGACCGGGCAGGGATTGTCCCGCGAGAATCGCTGCGACCGCTGCACGCTCATGCTGACCCCGCTTGCGTATCCACGACGGCGGCGACGATGAGCAGCCACGCCTGATCGAGCCGCTCCTCGGTCAGGGTATCGTGGGCGGCACGCGCCGCCTCGGTCGCCACGCCGAGCATGTCTGCCAGCGGTGCGAGCAGTCGCCGGTGTGGGGCGTCGGGGTCACGGGTGTCGGTGGGAAAGGTGGATACCGTCGGCGGTAGCGCCGCCTGCTGCATGGACCGGGACATCTGTTCGCTCCTTCCGGGCACACAAAACGGCCATACGGGGTGGCAGGGAACCTCACCCCCCAACCCCCTCTCCATTGCGATGGAGAGGGGGAGCAATACGGGGAAGATGCGTCTTTGTGGTCAGCCACAATACATGACGCGAGACACCCCTCTCCATCGCAAGAGAGGGGGGCCGGGGGTGAGGTTCCCCAACACACCGGCATGGCGAAGACTAGAACGCACGTTCGTATATAAAGAGCCGCGCGCGGCAAAAATCAGACAAATCTAGGCAAAAGTAACGACGAACGAGCGATGAGCAACGAGGGGATTCTTGCCCCCTACCCATTGCTCATTGCTCATTGCTCGTTGCTGCGTTACAGGGGGAAGAGCGGCTGGTCAGCGCAGGCGGCTTCGGCGAGGGCGACGTCGATGGCGTCGGTCCATTCCTCGTCGTCCTCATCGGCGCGGTGCTCGCGCAGGGCGCTAGTGGCGGCGCGGCTGCCAATCTGACCGAGGGCGATGATTGCCGCGATGCGCACGGCGCGATCTTCGTCCTCCAACCGGCCAATCAACTCCGGCACCGCCTCGGACTGGCCGAGTTCGCCGAGGGCACGGGCCGCCTCGAAGCGGACTTCGTTCTCCTCCGCCTGAATCTCGTCCATCAGCCTGTCGAGCCAGCGGACGTTGTAACTGCGGCCCATCGCGAAGAGGGCGCTGACGCGGTCGCGCACGTCGCCCCGATCGTAGAGGGCGGTGATCAGCGTGGCGACCGGCTCGTCGTTGAATGGGCCGAGCGATTCGACCGCCGGGCGGCGCACCTCAATCGGCTCGCGCATCTCCTGAGCGGTGCGCAGGAGATCGTCATGCAGCCGGATGGTGAGCGGTTCGGCGAGGCTGCCGAGCACGGCGCGCACCGCGAACGGCCCAAGTGCCTTCGCCGCCGCCGCCCGCACCTCGGCGGATTCGTCCCGCTGCAAGGTATCGAGGAGCGCAACGAGGTACTCGGGCGATTCGTGCTCCCAGAGCGCCTCGATGGCGCGGACGCGCACCTCCGCGTCGCGGTCGCGCATGGCGATGCGCAGGACGCGGGCGAAGTCGAGTTCGACGGTCAGTTCCGCGAGGTCGGCCATCGCCCGCACGAGCCGCCGCCGCCGTTCGACGGGCAGCGTCGGCCACGTCTCGCGCACCACGCCGGACTCGCCGCGTGTCAGGCCGGAGATGAAGCGGAGGGAGCCAAATCTCAGGTCCGGGTCACGCAGCCGCGCCGCGATGTCCCCGCGCGGTTCATCGGCGGGTTCGAGGGCAACGTCCGCATCCAGATCGAGCGGTTCGTCGTCCAGTTCGCCCGTTTCTAAGGCTTCCAGTTCTTCCAGAAACGCCACGTCCGCATCGATCCGCGCGTCTCGTTCTTTTTCATCCATGTGCGAGGTTCCCTCGCAGTGGGCGGTGGGCAGTGAGCAGTGGGCAGACGGCCCGGAATCTTCTGCTCACTGCCCACTATCCACTGCTCACTGTGTTGGCGAGTAGTAATAGAGCCCGTCCTCCTCGGAGAAGCCGTTAGCGCCGGAGGTGAGGATGGCGCGGAGGGCTTCCGGTGGGGTCGGGCGTTCGATATTGGTGAGCACGAAGAGATCGTCGAACTCGGCGAGGTAGCGCGGCGCGCTCGCCTCCCCGACATTCTCACCGCCGCGCTCGAAGGCAGCGGCGACAACCTTCGCCAGCACGCGGCGATCCCGCGCGTCGAGTGGCTTCGCCTGCGCGAGGCGCGGTAGCCGGTTCTCGCTCAGGAGCATCTGATCCAGCGCGGTGCAGTAGAAAGTGACGGGTTTGAAGGTGAAGCGGCCCTTCTTCTCGTCCACCTGCAAGAGCCGCCGCTCCTGCGCGCTCACTTGCAGGTACTGGATGCGGTACGTCCCCGCCGTGTCGCCGCGCTCGATGGTGAAGAGCGCGCCGGGCACGAGGTTCTCGTGGAAGAAGGTGCTGAAGCCGCTGAGGAAGCCGCCCCGGTTGCCGGTGGGGTAGCGGATTTCCACATTAAACGTCAGGTAGTGCTGCGGCGCCTCGAAGGTGACGACCGCCGCGCGCTGCCCGCTCACGTACGAACCAGGGAAGAAGCGCGCCAGATCGCCATCGAGCGGCAGGACGCCGTACTCGTACTCGTACTGCGTCAGGATGTGCTCGACGTACTCCTCCGCCTCGCCGAACTGCTCCTCCGTCGCGGTCGGGTACTCCAGCAGCACGCGGTAGTCCTGCCCGATGTCCGCCGCCTTGCGCTTCTCGGAGCCGATGGTCGGCAAGCCCTCGACGCTCCACAAGCGGCGCTCGGCGGTGCCGACGAACTCGAAATCCTTCTCCGTCGCGAGGTGCGTGTTGAGCGAGAAGCAGGTGGTCTGGAAGTCTGTGTCGGTGCGGCGCTTGCCGTAGACATCGAGCAGGAGATCGACATCGGAGAGCGGTTCGCCCCGCTCCTTGATGTAGTCGCTGATCCGGCGTGTGTCATTGCGGCCGTAGCTTTCCAGCATGTCGCGCAGGAAGTATTCGGGCCCGAAGGCGATGAAGCGCAGGTCGCTCGCGAGCGCCTGCTCCAATGCCCCGGCCGGCGTCGAGGGATCGGCCGCAGCGGTGATGACCTCTTCGAGTTCGGCGGCAGTCTCTGCCTCCGCCTCGGCGGGCGCGACGGCGCTGTCCAGCGGCGGCTCCGCGACAGCCTCCTGGTGCGCGGCAAACAGTTCGGTGATGGCGGACGGCATCGTGTCCTGCTCGTCCTCGTCCTCGTCCTCCGCATCCGCCGGGACGACGATCTCGTTGTACCAGTTCGTGTTGATGAGCGGGCGCTCCGCACGCGCCTTCGGCTCCGGCGGCGGCGCGGCGGCGGGCTCCGTCAGGCGGTGCGCGAAGCTATGCGACATGCCTTCCAGGGTGACGCCGGGCGCGAGACCGTCGCGCGTCGTGACGACCGTGAGGTCCGCGCCCTCGCCCTCGAGCGCGAAGATCAGCGGGTTCGCGCGGACAGCTGCCTCGACCGCCTTCGCCGCATCCTTGGGCGCCAGTTTGCGCGCCGTCGCGTAGTCGACGAGCGCGGCGAGCGGCTGCCGGATGGGGAGCCCTGTCGCGAAGAAACGGCCCTGGGACTGCATCACCAGCAGCATCTCCCGCGCCAGCGCCTGCTGCGCCGCATTCCCCGCGAACGAAATCGCCGGGGCCTCAGCCTCGATTGTTTGTGCCATTCATTCCTCCATCAGTAGCAAGTAGCAAGTAGCAAGTCGTCAGTAGCAAGCAGCAAGCATACGCGGTTCCGGCTACTTGCTACTTGCTACTGACGACTTGCTACTGCTGTGTGAGTTCCAAGAGTTCCGCGAGCGTCATGGGGCGGCGGTGTGCCGCGATTTCCTGGGCGATCCGGTCCAGCGTGGCCGCCGGAACCTGCGACGCCGACGCAGCGCCTTTCCCCTTTGCTGTCTTTACCGCCATAATCGAACCTTCATTCTATCGCGCATACCACGAACGGGGTACGAATTTCCCCCGTCCCGGTAGTGTATCACACGAGCGGACGCTTGGGAGGACTGAGGACTGAGGACTAAGGACTAAGTGGGGAAACCGCTCCGACTTAGTCCTTAGTCCTCAGTCCTTCGTCCTTCTTAGAGGAGCCCCATGCCGCGCTTGGCGGCGGTGAGGGTCTGCTCGGCGGTGGGGCGCACGCGGTCCGCGCCCTCTTTGAGGATGCGCTCGACGTAGCCTGGCTCGGCGGTGATCTCGGCGTATCGCTTCTGCAAGGGCTCCAGTTCGCTAATGATGGCGTCCGCGAGCGCCCGCTTGAAGGTGCCGTACCCCTGCCCCGCGAACCGCTCCTCGATCGTCTCGCGCGACTCGCCGGTGAAGGCTTGATAGATCGTCAGGAGGTTGAAGATGCCGGGGCGGCTCTCGTCGAAGACGATCGTGCCGGTGCTGTCGGTCGTCGCGCGCTTCACCTTGTCCCAGATTTGCTCCGGCGTGTCGGTGAGGAAGACCGCGTGGTAGCGGCCCGTCGCGCTCTTGCTCATCTTCTTCGTCGGCTCGTCCAGCCCCATCACGCGGGCGGCCGCCTCGCCGATCCACGGTTCCGGGACCGTGAAGGTCGGGCCATAAAGCCGGTTGAACCGCTCCGCGATGTCGCGTGTCAGTTCGACGTGCTGCTTCTGGTCCTCGCCGACCGGCACACCATCGGCGTGGTACAAGAGGATATCCGCCGCCATTAAGCAGGGGTAGGCGAGCAGGCCGAGCGAGGAGCGCTCGCGCTGGTCGCCCGCTTTGTCCTTGTATTGCGTCATCCGCTCCAGCCAGCCAAGCGGCGTCACGCAGTTGAGGAGCCACGCCAGTTCCGCGTGCGCCGTCACATGACTCTGCACGAAGAGCGCGCAGCGCGCCGGGTCGAGCCCCGCCGCGAGGAAGACGGCGGCGAGCTCATAGGTCGCCGCCCGGAGCGCGGCCGGGTCCTGCGGCTGGGTAATCGCGTGCAGATCGACGATGCAGTAGAGATTGTCCCACTGGTCCTGCATCGCCACCCATCGTCGGATCGCCCCCAGGTAGTTGCCGAGGTGCAACTGCCCGCTCGGCTGGATGCCACTAAGGACGCGCGGCTTAACTTCCGTGCCCGTGATCGGTTTCATCCTTTGCTCTGTTGCGGTCATGGATTTACCTCTCCCCCTGCCCCTCCCCGCGAGGGAGGGGTGTCTTCGCCGATACGATTGTGGTATTCCCCGTACGCCCGGATATGCCGGAGGCCCCCCTCCCCCTTCCCACGCCGAGATGCGGAAGGGGGCCGGGGGGTTAGGTCGTTACCAGTTCCCTTGCCGCTACCACCGCGAACTCCTGCGTCAGCGTGACGAAGGCGTCCAACGCCGCAGCCGCGCGGCCACTGTCGATACTGGCCGCTGCCTGGACGATGCCCTCCTCGAAGGTGGCGACCGCTTCGGCGGCGACGAGGGCGGCGGCGGTATTGAGCAGCACGACATCGCGCGTCGGCCCCGGCTCGCCTGCCAGTACGCGCCGGGTGATAGCGACATTCTCCCCGACGCTGCCGCCCCGGATCGCCATCGGCGAGGCGCGCGCCAGCCCGTATTGCTCCGGAGTAATCTCGTAGGTGACGACGTCGCGGTCAACGTGAACCTCATGCACGGTCGTCGGGCCGGAAATACTGATCTCATCCAGCCCCTCCTGCCCGTGCACAACGAGGGCGTGCCGCACGCCGAGGAGCGCGAAGACGCGCGCCAGTTTCGCCGCCAGCGCCGCGTCGCCGACGCCCATCAATTCGTACGGCGCGCGAGCGGGATTCGTCAGCGGGCCGAGCAGGTTGAAGACGGTGCGGATACCGATGTCGCGCCGCACCGGGCCCGCGTGCCGCATCGCCGGGTGGAACGCCATCGCGAACATGAAGCCGAAACCGACCTCGCGCACGCAGCGCGCCACCTGCTCCGGTGTCTGCTCGATCACGACGCCCAATCCTTCGAGCACGTCCGCGCTGCCGCAACGCGAGG
>JBPCMC010000039.1:0-2652 GCA_051002645.1 Thermomicrobiales bacterium | reverse complement strand
GCGGTCCTGAAGGTGCCGCCCGATGCCTTCGAAGGCGAACTGCTCGCCACCTACCTGCAGGCGCTCGCCACGAACGAATCATTCCGCCGTGCCGTCGGCGCCAATGCCCGCGCCTTCGTGCTCCGAGAGCACACGATGCGCCGTGCGGCGGAGGGGTATCTGGATGTCCTTCGCGATGTGACCGACATGCCGCTCGATCACGCGCTTATTCGGGAACCGCCCCCTCCGACGCACGTACGTCAACCGCCGCCCGATACGGCGACTTTCGCATCACCGCCGGAATCGGCAGCCCCCGACATCGCCGCCGATCCGCTCCTGGCGCCCGTCGCGGACGCATTGGCGGAGATCGGCCTCGGCAATGACGCGGCACTGATCGAAGAGACGGCGCGGCATCTCGCGGCGCTGCGGATCGGCGTGCCGCGCCACGAATGATGGCGGGCTCGTGACGCTTTCTGATCCTCCGGGGCGATAGGCTGGAATCGGCTCAGTGTTCGCCGTCCACCCGGTTGGGTGGTGTACAATGCGCCAAGCGCGCGACCGCTGACGCGGGCGTACGTTCTATGGACAGGGGTAGGGTTTGGGGATGGTATGCAGCAGGCGACGACGGACGAAATGACAGCAACCGCGCCGGGCGCTGCGGCCTATTTGCCCGCCGGGACGACGCTTTCAATCGTCATTCCGGCGTACAACGAGGCGGCGGGCATCCGTGCGGTCCTCAGGCGCGTCTGCGGCGATTATCCCGATGCCGAAGTGATCGTGGTGGACGACGGCAGCACGGACGGCACCGGCGATCAGTTGCAGGGCCTGCCGATCCGCGTACTGCGCAGCCCGTATAACAAGGGCAATGGCGCGTCGGTCAAGGCGGGCATCCGCGCCGCGCGCGGCGATTACGTGCTCCTGCTCGATTCCGACGGCCAGCAAGAACCGGCGGACATCGGCAAATTGCTCATCCATACCGGAGTCTACGACTTGATCGTCGGCGCGCGGGTGAAGTCGTCGCAGCAGAACCACCTCCGCGCGCTCGGCAACGGCGCGCTGGAGCGGATGGCCTCCTATCTCGCCGGGACGCGCATCCCGGATCTGACGAGCGGCTTCCGCGTCTTTCGGCGCGTAGTGATTATGGAGTTCATCCATCTGCTGCCGAACCGCTACTCCTACCCAACGACGAGCACGCTCGCCTTTCTGAAGGCGGGGTACAACGTGACCTTCGTGCCGATCGTCGCCAACAAGCGGCGCGGCGGCAAGAGCGGCCAGAAATTGCTGCAAAACGGCGTGCGTTTCACGCTGATTATCCTGCGCATGATTACCCTCTTCAGCCCGATGAAGATTTTTGCGCCGCTCGCCCTCGTCCTCTTCCTGCTCGGTACCGGATATGGCGTCTACACCACCGCGACGCAGGTGCATATCACCAATTCTACCGTCCTGCTCTGCCTGACGAGCATCATCATCTTCCTGATGGGGTTGATCTCCGAGCAGATCGCCGCGCTGCGCTTCGAGCGGGTCGAGGGGGTCGATGATCTCCCCCGCTCGCGCGACATGGATGGGCCCGGCTGCGGTCCAGCGCCGGAGTGACGGCGGTGTCCGCCCGCGCCACCGCGACTGCCCGCCTGCGTCGCTGGCTGCCGCGTCTGATCGGGCTGGCGCTCTCCGTCGTCGCCATTGTCGTCGTCGGCCCGCGCGATGTCGCCCGTGGCCTGCGGGCGGCGAACTCGTGGCTGGTGGCAATCGCGGCGGTCGCTGTCTTCCCGCTGCTCGCGCCGAAGGCACGCCGCTGGCAGATCGTGCTCGCCGACTTCGGCATCGTGCTGCCGTGGCGGGATGCCTTCCGTTTCTACGCCATCGGTCTGTGGGCGGCAATCGTCACGCCCGGTCAGTTGGGCGACGGGCTGAAAGCGTGGTACGTGCAGAGTCGGGGCGGTAATCTCGCCCCCGCCCTGGCGAGCGTGATCGTCGACCGCTTGTTCGATGTGCTGATGCTGCTCGCCGCCGCCGCGCTCGGTGTGGCGGTCTACGGGGCGGCGTTCGGCGCGCAGTTCGCGCTTGTCGGCGTCCTGACCGTCGTCACCGTCGCCGGGATCGTCGTCGCCGCGCGCCCGTCGTTACGCCGCCGTGCCGCTGCATTGCTGCCGGGCGTCGCGCGGGCGCGCCTCACGCGGATGCGCTGGGTGAGCGCCTTGCGGGACGCGCACCTCACCGGGGTCAGCCTCGCCCTCGCGCTGGCATGGTCGCTCGTCTCCTTTACGGCGACGCTTGGGCGGATCTATCTCTGTTTCCGCGCCCTTGATATCCGCCTGCCGCTCGTCACCTTCATCGCCGTCGTCGGCCTCTCCTCGCTCGCCGGGTTGCTCTCGGTCAGCGGCATCGGCACGCGGGACTGGGCGCTGATTGCGCTCCTCGGTCGCTCGCAGATCAGCCACGAGACGGCCCTCGCCGCGTCATTCCTGATCCTCTTCCTCAACCTGACGAACATTGTGCCGGGGTTGATCGCGTGGTACCGCGACCCGCTTCCGCTCCGTCGGCGCGTATCGGTCGAGGCGAGCGATCTGCCGCGCGCGGCGGGAGTGGCATCGTGAGCGGCGGTCGGCTGGCATTGCGGAACACGCTCGTTCGCCTCGTCATCTGGACGGCGTTCGTCGCGCTGGGATTTGTCGG
>JBPCMC010000038.1:0-4275 GCA_051002645.1 Thermomicrobiales bacterium | reverse complement strand
CCGGTGCTGATCGGTGTGGCGATCTGGCTCTACGTGGCGCGACCCTGGGCGTACCCGTGGTTCCGCAACGCCTTCCTGATCTCGGCGCTCTTCGGGCTCTCGATCTACGTGCTGCTGCCCGTCGCGCCGCCGCGCTTCATGCCCGGCTTCGTCGACACGATGGCGCTCTACGGCTTCAATGTGGACGGCTCGGCGGCCGGCCCCCTGTACAATCCCTACGCCGCGATGCCGAGTCTGCATGTCGGCTGGTCCCTGCTGGCGGGGATTGCGTTGATCGCCTGCGCCCGGTCGTGGTGGCTACGGGCGGCGGGGATCGCGCTCCCCATCGGCATGACCCTCTCGGTGATGATGACGGGCAACCATTATCTGCTCGACATCATCGCGGGCGCGGCGGTCGTCCTCGTCTCGCTCACGCTCTCCGCGTTCTGGTCCTCCTGGTCCATGGCGCGCACGAAGACCGCCCACGTACCGGCATGGCATCCGTCCACGCTTTGGCGGCGGTGACGGGTTCGGAGTTCGAGGAACGCATTTCCACCTCGAACCTCGAACCTCATGGAGTATGCAATGATCGCAGCGGATGTGATGCGGCCCGTGCCGACGATTGAGGCGCAGGTCTCGTGGCGGGAGGCGGTGCAGCTCCTGCTCGGCAATGCGCTCGACGCGGTGCCGGTGGTGGACGGCGACAATCACCTCGTCGGCATTCTCAGCCAAACGGACCTCGCCACGCGGATGAGCGGCGTCGAGCGGACGGAACTGCGCGCGGTGCTCGACGGGGTCATCACGATTCGCTCGCACCGCACGCTGCTCCGCTGGCACGCCTCGCCGCAGTGGGAGATGGGTTCCACAGTCGCCACGTTGATGACGACGCCCGTCGTGACGGTGCAGCCCGATACCCCACTCCCCTCCGTCGCCCGCACGCTCCTCGACCACGACATCGCGCAGGTGCCCGTGATCGACGCCGACGATCGGGTGCGTGGCATGATCCGCCAGCGCGACATCGTCGCCGCCGTGGCGATGTGGAGCGCCAGCCTCCTCCCACCCGCCGAGCGCGACGCCTTCGCTGCCTGGGCCGCCTCCTAACGACCCCGGAGAACGGGCCTCTATCGCTTCTTTACAGCCACTTGCCGGGGCGCGTACACTGTCCGCAGGGAACCAAAACAGGAACCATCGCGGGCGCGTGCAGACACGGGGAGGGTAATCGCATGTACTTCAAGCAGATTCTCAACGAACGCTGCGGATGCGCATCCTATCTGATCGCATCCCGCCAGTCGGAGGAAGCGGCCATCGTCGATCCCGCCATCGAGATCGAGCAATATGAGGCATTACTCCGTGAGCGCGGCTTTACACTCCGCTACGTGATCGACACGCACGTCCACGCCGATCACGTCTCGGGCGCGCGGAAGCTCGCCGCCGCGCACGGGGCGGCGCTCTGCCTCCATGAATCCGCCAAAGTGACCTACCCCTTCCGCCCACTCAAGGACGGTGAGGAGCTGGAATTGGGGCAGGTGCGCCTGCGGGTGCTGCATACCCCCGGCCATCGTCCGGAGTTGATCTCGGTGCTCGTCATCAACCCGCCGCGTAGCCCGGAACCGTCGATGGTGCTAACCGGGGACTCGCTGCTCGTCGGCGATGTTGGTCGCCCGGACTTCGGCGGCGGCGACGCGGTCGCCCAGTACGGCAGCCTCAATCGCCTGCTCCGCCTGCCGGACTGGGTGGCGGTCTTCCCCGGTCACTTCGAGGGGCCGTGCGGCAAGGGGATGTGCGGACGACCGAGCACGACGATCGGCTTCGAACGCCTCTTCAACCCCCTGGCACGGATGGATCACGACCCGTTCATTGCGACGCTCACCGATGGCATCCCCGCACGCCCACTGAACATGACGGCAATCGAGGCGACGAATCGCGGCGTGGCGGACGCGGAATGGGCGATGCTCACCTCAACGCCGGATGTGCCGGTCATCGAGAACGCCGCTGTGGAGAGCCGCACGCCCGACACCCTGCTGATCGACGTGCGCGAGCCCGAGGAATACGCGCACGGGCATGTACCGGGGGCGATCAACCTGCCGCAGGCGGAGATCGCCTCGCGTCTCGACGAGGTACCGCACGACCGCCCCGTGCAGGTGATCTGCCAGAGCGGCTATCGCTCGCTGCGGAGCGCGCAATTCCTCGCCCAGATGGGCTACGACAACGTCTCAAACGTCAAAGGCGGCACAGCCGCATGGCGGGCGCGCGGCTGCCCCCTGGATACAGGCGACATCAGCATCGGCGCATCCCGCGTCATCGAGTCCGAGTGGGCGCACGCCGGCGGCGCCTACGTCATCTGAGACAGGAGATCAAACCACCAAGGCACCAAGAACACCAAGAACACCAAGAAGATGCAACCGTTTTTTCTCTTGGTGTCCTTGGTATCTTGGTGGTTCAGTCCCTACCCGTCCCTGCCATTACCAGCGCGTGAGACGCGTCGTGGCAGTGACACCAGGGATGCGGCCGCGTTTGGCGACGGGGTGACCTTCGATTTCCCTGATGTCCGCCGTGAAGTCGATGGCGGGGGCAGCGGAGATGGCGCTACCGACGCCGAAAACGTCCACCGGCGCGCCTTCCGCACGGAAGTGGGCGATCCGCTCGACTGATAAGCCGCCGGAGATGATGATTTTGACGTGGCCGAAGCCCGCGCTGTCGAGCCGCGCCCGCGTCTCGCGCACGAGGTCGGGCGTCACGCCGCCGCGCTCGGAAGGAGTATCCAGGCGGACGCCCCAGAGGTCATCGCCGAGCGCCTCTCCAACACGCAATGCCTCCTCTACTTCGTCATGGAAGGTATCGACAAGCACGACGCGATTGATGGCCGGGTCAATCGTCTCGTGGAAGAGCCGCGCCGCACGGACGGTATCGCCGAGGACGAGGACGAGCGCGTGCGGCATCGTCCCGGAGGGCGGCACGCCCGCCATCCGCGCGCCGAGCACCGAGGCGCACGCCTGGCAACCACCGACAACCGCCGCGTACTCCATCGCGCCGACGGCATTCGGGTGGATATGCCGCGCCCCGAAGGCGACCACCGGCACGCCGTCCGCCGCCGTCACCGCCGCCCGCGCCGCCGTCGCCCACCCGGTGCCGGAGGAGAGATAGCCGAGGTACGCCGTCTCGTAGAGGCAGAAGGATTGGTAACGGTCACGGATGCGCAGCACCGTCTCCTTGCGGCCGATCGCGTCGCCATCCGACAGGCTCTCAATCACCGCTTCGGGCGAGCAGACCTGTTCGAGCAGCGCCCGCGCTTCCCGCATTCCGCACAGTAACCCCTCCCGCCCCGCGAAGACTTCCATCGTCACGACAGGATTAATGCCCGCCGCCCCGAGGATCTCTTTCGTGCGATGGAAGTAGACATCGGCCGTCTCGCCACGCAGCACCGCATCAGTGGGAACGAAGAGTGTATCGTCAGGCATCTCTCCTCCTTCAGTAACGAGTAGCGAGTAACGAGCGGGATACGCTCATCTCGTTACTCGCTACTCGTTCCTTCCCCGATCACGGTCGCGCCGAGCACACGGCGCATATGGTCGAGCGCGAAGCGGTGCGCCTGCGGATCGAAGGTGGCGACGCAATCTGCCGGGACAATGACGGCGTAATCGCGGTTCCGCGCATCCGCTACGGTATGCATGACGCAGATGTCCGTGCAGACGCCGACGACCGTGACCACATCCGGTCCGAGCCTTGCCAGGCGCTCCGCGAGATTCGTGCCATAGAAGCCGCTGTAGCGCGTCTTGGGAAGAAGGTTCGCCGGTTCCACGAGGTCGGCCAGCGCGGGGATAATCTCCGCTTCGGCGGTGCCACGGATGCAATGCGGCGGGAACATTGCGAACTCCTTGTCGTCCGGCGCATGGTTGTCCGCCACCCAGAGGATTGTCGCTCCGCGCGCCATCTCCTCCGCGATCCGCCGCCGCACCGCCGGGAGGATCGCCCGCGCCGTTTCACCACAATCGAGCGGACGGCCCGGCTCCAAAAAGCCACGCAGCATGTCCACGACGATCACCGCTCGCCGCTCCTCACCGCTCCCGCTTGTCATATGACCCTCTCGACTCCATGCTTGTGAAGAAAATCACGATTTCGAGAAAAAGTATAGCACCATGCGTTTCGTCCGTCACGCACGAAAGCGCGACGGACAGGGCAATCGCATCTAAATCTCGGGCGAATTGCACCGACGTTTCTCAGGAATAGCGGGCTCTTTACCGTCACTCCGTTGCCCAATCCATCACGGCCTGCTCCCCAGAACGGCGATGGCGGACC
>JBPCMC010000037.1:0-3100 GCA_051002645.1 Thermomicrobiales bacterium | reverse complement strand
GGCATCTGCCGCAGATCAATGCGCCGAGTTGGTATGATCGCTGGCATGAGGCGCAATCCTTGTCCGCACTTTGTCAAACTGTCCGCCCCTGAACCCCACCGGGGAAGGGGGCTGGGGGGTTAGGGCGGCCCTCAGCGCAGCGCATGATCGACGACCATGCCGAGGAACAAGAGCGCGAGGTAGAGGTTCGAATAGACGAAGACCTTCTTGGCGGACGCCTTGTTCGTATTCTTGAGAAGCCGCCCCACGTAGTAGAGAAACCCAGCGCCCAGCAGCACGGCGACGGCAATGTAGAGCGTCCCCATCACCTGCCCGATGGCGAGGAGCAGCGTCACGCCGATCAGGGCGACCGTGTAAACGGCGATGTGACGAGCCGTCCGCTCCTCGCCGATGACGACGGGGAGCATCGGGATGCCAACACCCTCATAGTCCTTGCGAATCAGGATGGCGAGCGCCCAGAAGTGCGGCGGCGTCCAGAGGAAGATGATCGCGAAGAGGACGAGGGCGGCGAACGAGAGGTGATTGGTCACCGCCGCCCAGCCGACGAGGGGCGGGAATGCCCCCGCCGCCCCGCCGATGACGATATTCTGCACCGTGCGCCGCTTCAGCCAGAGCGAGTAGACGTAGACGTAGAAGAGCAGGCCCGCCAGCCCGAGTACCGCACTCAACACATTGACGAAGGCGAGATAGAGCAAGAACCCGGCCGCGCCGAGCGTCATGCCGAACAGCAGCGCATTGCGCGGCGGGATAGCGCCCGTCACCACCGGACGGGTGCGTGTGCGCTTCATCGCCAGGTCGATGTCGCGGTCGATGTAGGCATTGATCGCGTGCGCGCCGCCCGCCATCAGCGCCCCGGCGAGCAGCGTGACGACGATCAGGCCGAACGACGGCACATGGCGTGTCGCGACGAGCATCGCGCAGAGCGTGGTGACGAGCAGGAGCGGGATGACGCGCGGGCGGGTCAGTTTGAAATAGAGCGAAGCCAGCGAGGGCTCACGCTCTACTTCGGCAACCGGAACATCGTCCATCGCACGGTCGGCACCGACGCCCGGAGTACCCGTCGTCGCCCGGCGGGCGCGGAAGGCGAACCCGGTGGTGAGGACGAGGGTCGCGAAGAGCGCCGCCGCATTGCCGATGTGGAGCGCGACCAACCAGCCGGGCAGCAGGTTCACCACCTGCGCAACGCCAATGACGATCTGCAAGAGCACCAACCCGCAGGCGAGGCCCGTCAGCCGCGTGAAGAGCGGGAAGGCGCGCGTATTGCGCCGGGCCTGCATGAAGAGGGCGACGAGGATGATCGCGAGGACGTAGGCGAAGAGCCGGTGGACCATCTGCACGCCGGTCGCGAAGAGCGTGCCGTCGAGCGGCACGAGCCGCCCGTTGCACAAGGGCCAGGTCGTGCAAGCCGCGCCCGCGTGCTCGCTCGTCGTGTATGCGCCGCTGAGCAGGACGCAATAGGCGAAGAGCGCCCCGCCGAGGGCGAGGAACGGGAATCGGTCGAAACCAACTGGCCGCGCGCCGCGTATGGGCTGCGGGCGCGGCAGCGCATTGACCGTCAGCACCGCGAGTGTGGCAAGCAGCAACATCGAGGTCGCGAGGTGCGCCATGACGAGTCCGGATTTCAGGTTGAACCAGACGACGATCGCGCCGAGGAGCGCCTGCACGAAGAAGAGCGCGACCGCGAGCAGCACGGAGCCGACGAGCCAGCGGTTGTCGCGCCAGTTGCGCACGACGATCACCAGCAGCGCGACGACGAGGACGCTGATCAGCCCGGCGATCAGGCGATGGATATATTCGATCAGGACGGGCTGCTCCCAGAACGGGTAGACCTTGCCGTTGCACAAGGGCCAGTTATCGGCGCAGCCGAGGCCGCTCTTGCTCAAACGGACGACGCCGCCCCAGAAGATTTCCGCCCAGGCGGTGCAGAGGGTGACGACGGCGAGGACCGGGAAGGGAATGGCGAAGCGGCGCGTCTTCGTCTCGCGGGGGGAGCGGGAGGTGAGCGTGCTCATCCGCACACCCGCTGGCAGCGGCCACGCAGCAACCGAGTGCGACGGCGAGCGCGCACCGGCGTGTGGCGAATGTCCATGGGCTTCCCTCCGTGACCAGCAGATCGCGTGGCTGGTGTGGGTCGGTCATCGGCGACCAACAGGTCCCTAAACAGGACGTTTACGGATGCGACCGGGATGCGCCATTGCATCCCCTCGCAAAGGGAAGTGTGCCCCCATCCCCCCCGGCTGTCAACCCAAGGGGAGGTTCGAGGTTCGAGGGTCGGGGGTCGGGGATGGCACCGTATCTTCGACCCCCGAACCCCGACCCTCGAACTCCGAGATCCCTGCATCTTTCTCATTGAACCAGTCGAAGAAGAGTTTGCTCATGATCGCCAGGTAGACCATGTTCCCCGGCACCCACATGATCGCGCCGCCGATCTGCTGGTCCGCGAGCGGCGTGATGCTGCCCAGGCGCAGCGCGCCCGCGTAGACGCCGTAAAAGGCGTGCGGCGCGAAGACGAGCACCGCGCCGAGCACGACATTCGGCTGGCAACTGAGGGCGAGGTACATCACCTGATTGGCGCGGGAAAGGCGCGGCAGCAGCAGCGAGGGGCTGAAGACGGGCCACCAGAAGAGGATCGCCGTGAGCAAAAACGAGAGATGCTCCAATGCGTGGACTTTCACATCGATGACCGCCGCGTTGTAGAGCGACGGGATATGCCAGACGAGGAAAACGCCGGTGGAGACGAGCCACGCGACGCCGGGGTGGACGAGCACGCGCGCGACGCTCAGCAGCGCGGGCCGCTTGCCCAGGGGCGCGATGAAGGCGGCGGGCGTGCCGAGCAGGAGCAGCGGCGGCGCGGCGAGGATGAGCAGCAGGTGCTGGATCATATGCACCCAGAAGGCGTTGTCCGCATATTTGTCGATGGGCGATTGCAGCGCGATGAAGATGACGAAGAGGCCGCCGAGGAAGAACCATAGTGTCCGGGGCGTCACCGCCTCCGGGTCGCGCTGCTCGACGATCCCCGTCGCGTAGAAGTAGGCCGCGCCGACCAGGATCAGGGCGAGCCAGATGACCGGGTTGAACTGGAACGAGAGCGGCCCCCCGC
>JBPCMC010000036.1:0-20125 GCA_051002645.1 Thermomicrobiales bacterium | reverse complement strand
TCCGCGCCGTGTCGCCATGCACAACGATGATGTCCGACATCGCCACGCCCAATTCGTCGGCGACGATCTGCGCGAAGGTCGTCTCCTCGCCCTGGCCGTGCGGCGAGATGCCGGTGGAGACGGTGACCGCGCCGCTCGGCTCGACGCGCACATCGGCGCTCTCGAACGGCCCGCCGCCGCTGATCTCCGTCGCCGTGACGAGGCCGATGCCGAGGTATCGCCCCTCCGTGCGCAGGCGTGCTTGCTCCGCCCGCAGCGCGTCGTAGTCGGCGAATTCCAGCACGCGGGTCAGCGCCTTCTCGTAATCGCCGCTGTCGTAGGTCAGCCCCGTGGCGGTGCGATAGGGGAAGGCATCGGGCGGGATGAAGTTGCGCCGTCGCACCTCCATCGGTGTCATACCAAGTGCGCGCGCGAGCAGATCGACGATGCGTTCGACGTAGTACGCCGCCTCGGGTCGCCCCGCGCCGCGATAGGCCCCCGTCGCCATCGTGTTCGTGTAGACGCCGGTGATCTCCAGATCGACGGTCTGGTAGCGGTAGACGCCATTCATCATCCGCCCGGTGAGGATCGGCACGAAGAGGCCGCGCGGGAAGCCGCCGAGGTCCGCGATTACCCGCAGGCGCAGTGCCGTAATTTCGCCGTCCGCACACGCGGCGATGGCCACGTCCGCCACCTGTCCCCGGCCATGCTGCGTCGTGGAGAGGCTTTCGGCGCGCGACTCGATCCACTTGATCGGACGGCGCAGATGCAGCGCGAGTGTCGCGACGATGGCGTCCTCCGGGTAGACGCCCGACTTGACGCCGAAGCCGCCCCCGACCTCAGGCGCGATCACGCGGATCAGTGTCTCCGGCAGGCTGGTCAACTGCGCCAGTTGCTTGCGCACGCCGTGCGGATTCTGCGTCGAGGTCGTGACGATCAGCCCGCCATTGAGCGGATCGGGCTGGGCGAGGATTGCTCGCGGCTCCATCGGCGCCGCCGCGATCCGCTGATTGACCATCCGTTGCTCTACCACCACATCGGCTGCTGCGAAGGCTGCCGCCGCGTCTCCCTGCGCGTGCCGCCAGGTGAAGGCGACATTGCCCGGCGCCTCGTCATAGAGTTGTGGCGCGCCCGGCGCGAGCGCGGCTGCCGTGTCAGCCACGGCGGGGAGGGGGTCGTATGTCACGTCGATCAGGTCGAGCGCGTCGCGCGCGATGTAGCGATCCGCTGCGACGATCACTGCCACCGGCTCACCGGCGAAACGGATCCGCTCAACCGCCATCGGCCAGACAGCCGGCGGCGTGAAGCCGCTCATGCCAGGAATCGCTTCGCCCTCCCGCACGGGCAGCGGCCCGCAGAGGGCGCGGAATTGCTCGCCGGTATAGGCCGCGATCACACCCGGATGGGCGAGCGCCGCATCGATGTCCACACGCACGATCCGCGCATGGGCGTAGACGCTGCGCAGGATCGCCATATGAACGGTGCGGGGAGGCCGCAGATCGTCCACATAGGTCGAACTGCCGGTGATGAGGCGCGGATCTTCCTTCCGCTTGACACGCGCACCGACGTACCGGCTGTGGACCATCGCGTTTTCCTCTTTTCCTGATCGAACGACAAAGCCCCCGATGTACGACACCAGGGGCTCCGCGACGGCCTCGATAATCTTACCGCGCCGCGATGGGCGCTCCGCTTTCCGGCGCGAGCGCGGCGGGCAGCCAGCGCAGGTTCGGCTTGCGTGCGGCGGTCGCTTCGTCGAGGCGGGTGATTGGCGCGTTGTGCGGCGCGCTCGTGACCAGTGCGGGGTTCTCAGCCGCTTCGCGGGCAATGGCGTTCATCGCGGCGGCGAAGGCATCGAGCGTCTGCTTCGTCTCTGTCTCGGTCGGCTCGACGAGCATCGCGCCCTCGACGATCAAGGGGAAATAGACGGTCATCGGGTGGAAGCCGTAGTCGATGATCCGCTTGGCGATGTCGAGCGTGCGCACGGCGGGCCGCTGCTTTTGATCGGTGAGCACGAACTCGTGCATGCAGGAGCGGTCGTAGGCGAGGTCGTAATTCTCCCGCACCTGCGAGAGCAGATAGTTCGCGTTGAGGATCGCCGTCTCGGAGATCGTGCGCAGCCCCTCCCCGCCGTTCGAGCGGATATAGGTATAGGCGCGCAGGATGACGCCCCAGTTACCGTGGAAGCCGTGCAACTTGCCGATGGAACGCTCCGGCGTCGTCAGGCGGTAGGTCTCGCCCTCCTTGACGATGTATGGCGCGGGCAGGAAGGGAATCAATTCGTTCTTCACGCCGACCGGCCCCGCGCCCGGCCCGCCGCCGCCGTGCGGAGACGAGAAAGTCTTGTGCAGGTTGTAGTGCATCACATCGAAGCCGATATCGCCGGGCCGCACGATACCGAGGATGGCATTGAAGTTCGCGCCGTCGTTGTAGACGAGGCCGCCGACACTATGGACGATCTCGACGATCTCGCGCGCGTGCTCATCGAAGAGGCCGAGCGTGTTCGGGTTGGTAATCATCAGCGCGGCGGTGTCCGGCCCGACGAGGCCCCGCAGCGCCTCGACATCGACATTGCCGCGCGCGTCCGACTTCACCGTGACGACCTTATAGCCGCTCATCGCCGCCGTCGCGGGATTCGTGCCGTGCGCGCTGTCCGGCACGAGCACGACGCGCCGTTGCGCGCCCTCGCCCCGACTCGCGTGGTACGCCCGGATGAGGAGGATGCCGGTCAACTCGCCGTGCGCGCCCGCCGCCGGGCAGAGCGTCACGGCGTCGAAGCCGGAAATCTCGGCCAGATACTCCTGCATGTCATACATGATCTTGAGCGCGCCCTGGACCGATTCTTCCGGCTGGTAGGGGTGGATCGCCGCGAAGCCCGGCATAGCGGCGACGACCTCGTTCACTTTCGGGTTGTACTTCATCGTGCAGGAGCCGAGCGGGTAGAAGTTGACATCAATCGCCATATTCAGCTGCGAGAGGTGGACGAAATGGCGCACGACCTCCAGTTCGGAGAGTTCGGGCCAGGCGAGTGTGTCGTTCGGGTCATTCTCGCGCAAGTACTCGGTCGGCAGCGGCGCCTCCGGCACATCGAGCGCGGGGAAGCGGACGGCGCGGCGCCCCGGCGAACCGAGGGTGAACAGAACCGACTCCAACGGCGGCGGCGCGTCTCCTGCGGTCGTTTCCGGTCGGGGCAGTGTCGTGGTGGTCATACGGACGTGGTTCCTCTCCGCTCGGTACGATGGCGGCGTCCCCGCCAGGCCAGTATCCCGCGCGGCATCGTACCGCAATCGGGGCAGTTGTGCTACGCTCCCGCCATGAGATACCTACCCCCCTGCCCCCTCCCGAGACGGGAGGGGGTGACTCGCCGGAATCGGCATGGCTTGCCCGCACATCCCTACCATCGTCGGGAGGGCGCACGGCTGTGCGCCCCTACCTCTCCCCCTTCCCCGATGGGGAAGGGGGCCGGGGGGTTAGGGCTTCTTCTCCTCCTGGCTATGCTCCTCACCTCCTGCTCGACCGCCGCGACACCGTCCACGGCGGCGACGGTAGTGCCGTTGCCGACGTACAACTGGCCGCTCGATATCGCGCTTCTGGAGCCGTCGTGGGTCGCGAACCATCTCACTGCGCCGGATATCCGCATTGTCGATCTCTCGGACCACCCGCAATATCTCCTCGGCCATGTGCCGGGCGCAGTGCACGCTTATTGGGAAGACCTCGTCGAGCAACACGCGGACACCTACGGGCGGCTCGCCGGGCGACCTGACCGGGAGAAAGTCTTCGGCAACCTCGGCATCGACCAGAAGACGCTGGTGATCGTCTATGACCGTAACGATAACCGGGCAGCGGCGCGCTTCGCCTGGGCACTCTGGTACGCCGGCCACCCGAATGTCCGCATCCTCAATGGCGGCCTCGCGGGATGGGCGGCAGGCGGGTACGCGATCGAAACGAAGACGCATACCGCGCCGCGCGTCTTCTACCGCGATCTCCCCGACGAGTCGCTACTCATCAACCGCTGCGATATGTCGAAGGCGGTCAACGATCCGCAATCCGTCATCCTCGATGTGCGCACCGATGCGGAACTGACGCAGACATGGGACAACACGACCCAGATCGGCAGTATCCCGAATGCGCGCCGCCTGCCGTGGACGTCGTTCATCCGCGAGCCAAAGGTGCCCGCCTTCCGCTCGCCGGACGATCTCCGCGCGATGCTCGGCGGCATCGGCGCGACTCCGGATCGCACCATCGACGTGTACGGCACCTTCAGCAACGACGCCGCGCTCCCCTTCTTCGCCCTCAAGGCGCTCGGCTACGTCCACGTCAAACTCTACGACGGCGGCTGGGCCGAGTGGGGCGTCAGCCCCTCTCTCGCGCGCTTGTCGCCCCCTTGCGCCTGATTGACACCACCCCGAGTAACGAGTAACAAGGAACCAATAACGAGCGCAACCGGCGGGAGTGCCATCTCAGCACTCAGCACTCAGCACTCAGTACTCAGCACTGGAGGACTCGATGGCAGGTGGGCAGCAAGCGGACTATCACGACCGGGTGCGGCGGGCGCAGGCGGAGATGGCGCGGCAGGGAGTCGATGCCCTTGCGATCGGCGTCGGGTCGGACCTCCTCTATCTCGCGGGCTATCCGGGGCACACCAGCGAGCGGCTAACGTTGATGATCGTGCCGAAAGAGGGCGAGCCGAAGATTGTCGTCCCGCAGTTGGAGGCGCCGCGCCTCGGTGCGGCCGGTGTGCCGTTCGCGCCCGTCGCCTGGGAAGAGACGGCGGACCCGGCGAACATCGCGGCGGACATCATCTGGGAGACCGGGGCGCGCGCTGTCGCCTCGAATAACGAACTTTGGGCATCCTTCCTCATCAAAATGCAGCGCCACCTGCCGGAAGTGAAATGGGAGATCGCGGGCGACATCATGCGCGAGCTGCGCATGTGCAAGGACGCCGCAGAGATCGATCTGATCCGCGAGGCGTCGCACCGCACCGACGAGGCGTGGATCGAGTTCACCCAGACGAAAATCGCTGGCCTCACCGAGCGGCAGGCGGGCGAGCGGCTGATGGACCTGATGCGCGCGCACGGCATGGAGTCCGTCGCTTTCTGCATCTGCGCCTCCGGGCCGAACAGCGCCAGCCCGCACTACAGCACGGCGGATCGCGTCATCCAGGAGGGCGACGCCATCGTCTTCGACTTCGGCGGGCGCTATCAGCATTACGTCTCCGACATTACGCGCACCGTCCACATCGGCGCGCCGTCGGACGAGTATCGGAAGGTGTACGACACGGTCCTCCGCGCCAACGAGGCAGCGTTCGCGGCGGTGCGGCCCGGTGTCGCCTGCCAGGAGATCGACCGCGCGGCGCGCAAAGTCATTACGGACGCGGGCTATGGCGAGTACTTCATCCACCGCGTCGGCCACGGTCTCGGCCTCGATGTGCATGAGGAGCCGTACATGGTCGAGGGGAATACACTGCCCCTGCGCGTCGGCATGGTCTTCTCCGACGAACCCGGTATCTACATGCCAGGCAAGTTCGGCGTCCGCATCGAGGACAGCGTCGTCTGCACCCAGACAGGCGGCGAGAAACTGAACGACGCGCCGCGCGACCTACTGGTGATGCAGTAGGTGATCGTCGGTGTCGCACGGATCACGCTGGAGTTGCCCGCCGCGCACTCGTTGAAAGAGAAACGCGGCGTGCTGAAATCGCTGCTCACCCGGTTGCAGAACCGCTTCAATGTCTCCGCAGCCGAGATCGAGGCGCAGGACACCTGGGGCATCGCCGTGATCGGCGTCACCTGCACCAGCACCTCCGCCCGCCACGCCGATGAGATGCTCGCCAGCATCATCCGCTTCGTCGAGCAGAACGGCGCGGAGTATTACGTCAGCGACGTGCAGACCGAGACGCTGTCCGCTCTATAGCGAGTTAGCGAGGAAAATCCCGGTAGCGTAGGCTTTCAGCCTGCGCCAGCGACTGGCCGATTCTCTCCCTCAGGAGTCATCACGTCACCAGAGAGACCGCAGGCTGAAAGCCTATGCTGCGGGATGGGAAGCGGCAGGCGCTCCTGACAACGCTGTCATCCAAATAGGTAGAATTACGGATGTTTCCGTCACGGAGAAGGCGTATTATGGCGTCACTAAGGGAGATAGAGCGCTCGGCGAGACGGACGCGGAGGATCGCCTGAAAGAGGCTTCGTCGGCATCGCGTGCAGGACCGGGGCATCCCTCACAGAACCGGAGAGCGGCGGGCGGAAGCGCCCGTCGCTCACGCTTCTCCGCCTACTACGAGATATGCGAACCCTGCCCCTCTTGCGCGTTCCCCGGATATACCGTACACTACAGGTGTACGTACATGTTGTGCGTACGGGCCAACGGCGAGCGATGTGCCGGTGTCGCAATGCCGTCAGCGTGGGAGGGCAGCATGGCCGAGGCCAAGACGAAGACTATTTCGTCAACGGAGTTCCAGCGCAATATTGGCGCAGTGATCGATCAGGTACGCAACGGCAAGAGTGCGGTGATTGTCGCCGCACACGGGAGGCCGCAGGTCGCCATCCTGCCGGTCGACGAATACGACGCGCTGATGGAAGCGCGGCGACAACTCGCGTGGACGCGACTTGCTCGCCTGACGACCGAGAGCGTCGCACCGCCGTCCGATCAGGTCCTGGAAGCGAGCACGGGAGACGACTAGACCGGTGATCGGCGACCGGGACTCCAATGCAAAAGACGGCGGCTCTCTGGCCGCCGTCGTCGTTTTTGCGCTAACACCCTTACGCTTCGGTCTCATCCTCGGTAGTCATGGTGTTCTCGTACCATTCGGCGGCGAGCACGTCGGCGGACTTCCAGGCATACTGCCCCTCGGTGAGGACGGCCGTCCGCTCCTCAGGATCGCTCGACTCGCCGAGGAACCAGGTCAAGTCCGGTTCCTCGTCCTCCGCCAGTGTAATCGGGACATCCATCGTCATGCCGCCCTTAAAGTAGAGCCGCACGATGTATTCGGACATATTCGCTCCTCCTGCCGACATCATCATGGGGCGCGACGCGCCCCCGGTATCCGCCAGTGTAGCAGCACGCGGGCGTGAAGGGGAACGGGAGCCTCACCTTACCATGCCATGATTAAGTACATTGGCTCGAAACGGACGCTCGTGCCGTACATCAGCGCGATGGTTGGCAGGCTGCCCAATGTGCGGCGGGTCTGCGACCTCTTCGCGGGCACAACACGGATTGGGCAGGCGCTGAAGCGGTCCGGCCTCCAGGTTCACAGCAACGACCTCGCGACCTACAGCGAGGTCTTCGGCACGACCTATATCGCGGCGGACGCAGCCGTGATCGACACGGAGCGATTGCGGCGAGTGACGACCGCACTGATGGCCTTGCCGCCCGTTCATGGCTACATCACCCGCACATTTTGCGAGGAATCCCGCTACTTCCAACCCTTCAACGGCATGAAAATGGATGCGATCCGTGCGGGCATCGATGCAATCGCAGCGAATGAGACGGAGCGCGCAATCCTGCTTACCTCGCTCATCGAGGCGGCGGACCGGGTGGATTCCACGACAGGCTTGCAAATGGCATATCTGAAGGGATGGTCAGCCCGCTCGTTCAACCCGCTCGAACTCCGCCTGCCCGAGCTCATTCCCGGCACGGGTGCTGTCACCCGCATGGACGCGAATGCGCTGGTGCGGCAACTGGACGCGGATATTGATCTCGTCTACATCGACCCACCCTACAATCAGCACTCCTACTTCAGCAACTATCACATCTGGGAGACCTTCGTGCGCAACGATGCGCCGCCGACCTATGGCATCGCCATGAAGCGCGAAGACTGCCATACGGAGAAGAGTGCGTACAACTCGAAGAAGCAGGCGGGCACCGTATTTGCGGACCTGCTGGGCGCGATCCGCGCGCCGTACCTGCTCGTCTCCTTCAACTCCGAGGGCTATTTCACGCGCGACGAGATCAGCGCGATGCTCGGTCAGCGCGGCTATGTCGCCTCCGTCGCGCTCGACTTCAAGCGGTACGTCGGCGCGCAGATCGGCATCTTCAATCCCAGCGGCGAGAAGGTCGGCAAAATCTCCCATCTGCGGAATCACGAACATCTCTTCCTCGTCGGCCCCGACCGCGCGCACGTCGAGGCAGCCATCGCACGGATCGGCCCACCCCCAACCCCTCCCGACACGGGAGGGGAGCACGAGGAGGAGGCTCGGTCTTTCCCTCTTGCTACGAACGTATGACAAGGGTTCCCCCTCCCGCCTCGGGAGGGGGTCAGGGGGTCGGCTAAAGGTCCTGCCAGAGATGCACCTCATGGACGCCGGGGCCGCCGAAATCGTGGCGGCAGACCTCGGGGACGAAGCCGTTGCGCAAGTAGAAGAGTTGCGCCCGCCAGTTTGCGTGGCCAGTGCCGAGCGTCATGCGCCGCAGCGACCGTCCCTGTGCGAGCGCCTTTGCCGCCTCCATCAGCGCCACGCCGACACCACGGCTCTGGTACGCGGGCAGCACGGATAACATGCCGATGTGCGCCGTCGCGTTCCACGGCGTGATATGCAGCAGGAGCGTCCCGACCGGCGTGTCACCGTCGCGCGCGACGAAGATCTCCCAGTGGTTGAGGAGTGCGTCATTGAGCAATCCCATCCCCACGTCTCGCCAGGTGATGGCGTCGATCAGCGATGCGACGACGGCCCGGTCGGACTCGCGAAAGGAATCGACGGTAATCCCGGACGCTGCGGGGCGGGTCGCTCCCGTGCCACCGGAACCGGTGCGACGAGCGCCGCGATAGGGCAGGTCCAGCCAGAGGTTCACCTGATGGAGGCCGGGCTTGTAGAAATCGAAGCGGCAGACTTCCGGGATGAATCCCTGACGGACATAGAAGGCCATGCCGGGGACATTGTCGTGCGACGTGTCGACGTAGAGGCGGCGCATCCCGGCGGCCGTCGCGGTCTCCTTCGCCCAATCGACGAGCGCCGCGCCGATGCCTCGGTTACGGTACTGCTCGTCCACGGCGAGGAAGCGGAGATGCGCGTCGCCACTCCACGCGATCAGCGCGAGGATGAGGACGCCGACGACGCGATCGTCAACGCGCGCGACACGCACGGTCCGGGACGGCTTCTCCAGCGCGACCGCTAGCACGTCCGCCCCGACACTCTCGGTGATCAGATTGAGGAGCCGCACGACCGCGTTATGGTCGCGCTCTGCGTACGACGCAAAGGTTGCGCCCTGCACCTCAGTCACCTTGTCGCGCCACGTTGATGGCATCGCGGAGCCGCAGCGCCTCGGCGCGCGCCGCATCGGCATAATCCGCGCCCGCCGACGCATAGAGCACGCTCCGGCTCGCGCTGATCAACATGCCCGCGCCGTCTGCATCCATCCCGGCCCGTACGGAGCCCGCGAGGTCGCCGCCCTGTGCGCCGATGCCCGGCACGAGCAGCGGGGCATCGGGCAGCGCGGCCCGGATCGCTGCCATCTGCGCCGGATAGGTCGCGCCGACGACCGCGCCGACATTGCCGTACATCGCGCCCCACTCCCGGATGCGCTCCGCCATGCGCAGGAAGACCGTCTCGCCGCTCTCGACTGGTACGTCCTGCAAGTCGCCGCTGCCGGGATTGGAGGTCTTGCAGAGGACGAACGCGGTGCGATCCGGCTGCGCGAAGAAGGGCGCGAGTGCATCGCCGCCGACATAGGGGCTGACGGTCAGCGCGTCCGCATTGACGACATCGTAGGCGGTGCGGGCGTACATCTCGGCCGTCGAGCCGACATCGCCGAACTTCGCGTCGAGCAGCATGGGGATATGCGCCGGGATCACGTCGCGCAGACCGAGCAGCACATCCCAGCCCGCCGCGCCGTGCGCGAGGTAGAAGGCGAGGTTCGGCTTGTAGCAGCAGACAAGGTCCGCCGTCGCCGCGATGATGCCGTGGAGGAAGATCGTCAGCGCCTGCTCGGGGTGGCGCGAGCGGAGCGCGTCGGGCAGTTTCTCCAGTTCGAGGTCGAGGCCGACGCAGAGGAGCGACTGATTCTTCGCCACTGCGCCATCCAGCCGGTCGCGGAACGTGGAGCGGGTGCCGATATTCATGCGGCATGGTCCTTTCGGTAGGCGCAGCGTGCAGCGAGCGGACAGCCGATGCAGAGCGGCGTGGCGCGGCAGTGCGCCTTCGCGTGGGTGACGAGCAGCGCGTGCATCTCGCGCAGTGCGGCGGCATCGGGCGGGAGGGCAGCCACGAAGAGCGCGCGCACGTCGTGCCGCGTGCCGTTCTCCGCGACGAGACCGAGGCGACGGACGATCCGCGTCGTGTAGGCATCGACGATGAAGGCGGGCTGGTGCGCGGCGAAGAGCACGATACCGTCCGCCGTCTCCTCGCCGATACCCCAGATACCGAGCAATTCGGCGCGCAACGTCTCGCCCTCTTGCGCGAGCATTCTGCCGAGGTCGCCGTCCCACCGTGTCATCAGATGGCGGCAGAAGGTCTCCAGTCGCCGCGCCTTCTGGCGGAACGTGCCCGAAGGCCGCACGAGGTCTTCAATTCTCTCAGTCGGGAGCGAGCACAGCACGGCGGGGTCGAGCGCGCCCGCTGCCTTCAGGTTAGCGATCGCGCGGGCGACCTGCTGCCAGGTCGTGTTCTGCACGAGGATCGCGCCGACGCAGACCTCAAAGGCGGACTCGGCGGGCCACCACGTCGTCTGCGGCCCATACGCCACAGCAAGCACGTCGCGCAGCCAGAGAATCGACGGCGATGGCGTCACGCGGACGGCTCCGGCACGATCACGCGCAGGGCCGCGGGGCGCATCGTGATCGCCAGCGGCGTCCTGCCCATCCCATCGCCATCGACCTGCACGGGCAGCGGCGGGTCGCAGGTCACGGTGATCTCCTCCCCCTCCCAATACTGCGCGCCGGGAATGCGGGACCAGCGCCGCATGGCGATCTGCCCGAAGGCGATCAGCGTGCCGAGCGGCGAGCGGGGTGCGAAGGCGGCGACGGTGAAGAGGCCGTCGTCGTAGCGCACCCCCTCGGCGATCTGGATTGCCCGCCCGCCGATGCCGCCGCTGTTGGCGACGAAGATCATCTGCACCCGCCCCTCGAATTGCATCCCGTCCACCGTGATCGTCGTCCGCGCGCGGTCGTGGGCGAAGGTCGCGCGAACCGCTGCGGGCAGGTAGGCAAAGAAACCGACCCGCCGCTTCCATGAATGGGGCGTGCCGAGGATCAGGCGCGCCGCGTAGCCCGCGCCGACATTGAGCACGAAGGGCGCGCCGTTCACGCTGCCAAGATCGAGCGGGACACTGTACGCGCCCGCACGCAGCAGGCCGGCTGCGTCCGCAGGCCGCATCGGGATGCCGAGGTCCGAGGCGAGGACGTTGGCGGTGCCATTGGGGATGATCGCCAGCGGTGTGGACGATCCGGCCAATCCTGCCGCGACATCGCGCACCGTCCCATCGCCACCGACCGCCGCGACGATCGCATACCGCCCCGCCGCGTCGCGCGCGGTGGCGGTCGCGTCCTCGCTCGTATGCGGGAAGGCGGAATCAATCGTGGCGGTGATGCCGCGACGCGCGAAGGAATCGCGGACTGCCTCCTCGACGTGATCCGGCGAACGCCGCCCCGCCCGTGGATTCATGATGAGGAGCAGCCGCATCTCGCGTGCGTCAGGCGGCGCGCTGGGACGTATGCTCGTCACCCGACTCCAGCTCTTCCGGGCCGAAGATGCGCTCGGTGAGATAGTTCGCTAACCAGGTCGCGAGCGCGGCGAGGGCGACACCCATCAGGCTGCGGAACATCGTGCGTGAGACACCCTGCATCGTCAGTCCTCCATCACTTCCTGGCGGTCTGGTTGACCTGCGCCTTGAACGTCGAACTCGCGGTGAAGCCCGGCGTCGCCGATGCGTGTATTGTAATCGGTTTACGCGTCTGCGGGTTGATTCCCTTGCGGGCGCTCCGCTGACGCATCTCGAAGGTCCCGAACCCGGTCAGGACGACCTTGTCGCCCTCCTGGAGCGTCTGGCCGATCAACTTCAGCGCGGCGGTCACCACCCGAGACGCATCGGCCTGCGTGACGTTCGCCCGCTCCGCCACCGCCTTGATGAACTCGTTCTTATGCACGGACTTGTTCATTCGTCTCCTCCTCCGCCGAATATCGGTGGCGTAGGCTTTAGCCTGCGGTCTCTCGCGCAGGCTGAAGCCTACGCCACCAACACTTCCTCATCTCCCCGCGCCGAGCAGCGTCGTCAGTTGGTCGAGAATCCGCTCGGCAAGCGCCTCCTTCGCCTGGTGGGGCTGCTCCTCCACGCGCCCATCAGCGTACAGAAATGTCGCCGCGCTGTCACGCGCGCCAATCGTCGCGACGGCGTCATTCGCGACGATCATCGCCAGCCCCTTCGCCGCCAACTTCTGCCGCGCGTTCTGCAGCAAATCGTCCGTCTCGGCGGCGAAGCCGATTTTCACCAGCGGCAGATCGCGCAACCCGGCGAGGATATCCGGTGTGCGCTCCAGGACGATCTCCGGCGCCGCGCTCTCCGCCGTCTTCTTGATCTTCCGCGTCGCCGCCCGCGCCGGGCGGAAGTCCGCGACCGCCGCGCTCATAATCAGGGCGTCCGCATCTCGGACGGCCTCATGTGTCGCGGCCTCCATCTCCGCCGCCGTTCCGACCGGCACATATACGGCACCCGCCGGCGGCACGAGCGCCGTCGGGCCGGAGACGAGCGTCACCGCCGCGCCCCGCGCCACCGCCGCCGAAGCGATCGCGTAGCCCATCCGCCCGGAGGAGCGGTTGCCGATGTACCGCACTGGGTCAATCGGTTCCTGCGTCCCGCCCGCCGTGACGACAATCCGCCGCCCGGCGAGGTCATGACGCTGGCCGAGCAATCGAACAGCCTCAGCGAAGAGCCTTTCCATCGGCACGAGCCGCCCCATGCCGCTCATCCCGGAGGCGAGCGGCCCCGCGTCCGGCCCGACGAGATGCGCGCCCCGCGCCCGGAGCGTCGCCACATTCGCCTCGACCGCCGGATGGAGCCACATGTAGTGGTTCATCGCGGGCGCGAGGACGAGCGGCGCGCTAGTGGCGAGGGCGGAGAGGGAGACCATATCGTCCGCGATGCCGTGCGCCAGCTTCGCGAGCATATCGGCGGTCGCGGGCGCGAC
The DNA here is from genome assembly GCA_051002645.1 of Thermomicrobiales bacterium. Lineage (GTDB taxonomy): Bacteria > Chloroflexota > Chloroflexia > Thermomicrobiales > JALYUS01 > JALYUS01. The sequence continues at coordinate 7,038 of JBPCMC010000036.1, read as the reverse complement.
GACGAAGAGGTCTGCCCGCCGCCCGACCGCGATATGCCCCTCCTCGGCCTCGCTCCACGGCTCATACGGCGTCGTCCAGACGCGACGCTGGGTGAGCGTCGCGAAGGTGAGCGGCGTGACAAAGCGCGTCGCCCCCTCCGTCATCAGGGCATCGACGCGCGCGCCCGCCGCCACGCAGAGCCGGGCGAACTCCACGACCTTATAGGCCGCGATGCTCCCCGTCACGCCGAGGGCGACGTGTTTCCCCGCGAGGCTGGCCGGGCGCGCCTCGTCCATCGTGTAAACGCTATCGCGAGAGCGCCGTGACGGTCTTGCGGGCCGCCATGATCGCCGTATCGATATCCTCGTCCGTGATCTCGTAATGGGTGACCATCCGGCCACCATATTGACCGCCGCCGATCAGGACGCCCTGCGCCTTCATCTCGGCAGCGAAGTTCGGGTTCGGCGGATCAAGTTTGTAGAAGACCATGTTGGACTGGACGAGTTCGAGGTCGATGTCGATACCGGGGACATCCGCGAACCCTTCGGCGAGTCGCCGCGCGCGGGCATGATCCTCGGGCAGGCGGTCGACCATCTCGGTGAGACTGACGATGGCCGCCGCCGCGAGCACGCCGCCTTGCCGCATCGCGCCGCCGACGATGCGCCGCATCCGCCGCGCGCGGGCGATGAAGTCCGCCGACCCGGCAATCATCGAGCCGACCGGCGCCGCTAGCCCCTTGGAGAGGCAGAACTGCACCGAATCGACATCCTGCACAACCTCGGCGACCGGGACGCCGAGCGCGGCGGCGGCATTGAAGACGCGCGCGCCGTCCATATGCACCGGCACACCATGCTCGTGCGCGACATCGGCCATCGACTTGACCGTCGCGCGGTCGAGCGGGAGGCCGCCGCAGCGGTTGTGCGTGTTCTCGACGCAGAGGACGCCCGTCGGCGGCTCCCCTTCACGGTCGCCCCGGATCGCCCCCGCGATGGCGGACGGCTCGATCGTGCCCCGGCGCGTGTTCGGCAGCGTATGCCACGGCAGACCGCCGAGCACCGCCGTACCGCCCGCCTCATAGAGGAAGATGTGGCATTGATCGCCCATAATTACTTCCTGGCCGCGCTGGCAGTGCGCCATCACCGCGCAGAGATTGCCCATCGTGCCGCCGACGACGAAGAGCGATGCCTCCTTGCCGAGCATCTCAGCCGCCAGTTCTTCGAGCCGGTTGATCGTCGGGTCTTCGCCATACTGATCGTCGCCGACCTCCGCCTCCGCCATCGCCCGGCGCATCGCCGGCGTCGGCCGCGTCACCGTGTCACTGCGCAAGTCCACGAACCGTTGTGCCATGTGGTCTCCCCTCCACGAGTGGTCAGTCGTCAGTAGCCAGATACCAGATGAGAATACTCAGTTCTCAGTTCTCAGTTCTCAGTCCTTCGTTTGCCTGGCATCGTACACGCGGGGTGCGGCGATGACAAGGCAAAGGGGGCATTTTGCGGCGTCCGAATGCGGCAGGGCCTTCCTTGACCGTTGGAGCGCGCGTGCGCTACACTTCTCTACGCTTCCTCGCGAGCAGGGCAATGCGTATCCGGCGTTCTGTTGGCAGGCAAACTGCCCCGACGAAGCAACGAGCAATGAGTGGAGTATCTGAGTACTGGCATCTGGCATCTGGCATCTGGCTACTTGACGGCAAGACCTTCAGCGGATTTTCAGGATTCGCTCATGATGAGTTCAGGATCATTGCCCAAGATGGGACGAAATCCGCTCATCGGACCAAAGGATCATCGTGCCCTGGGTGTACACTATGGGCATGCCGGACATCAAGAAGGGTTGAGCCCATGACCGACACCTATCAATCCCCCCCGCACGATGCCCCGCCAGGGCGCGAGCGTCCGGCGCCCGAACGCGACGAGCCGCGCGACCAGGAACAGAGCGGGGCCGTCGCGACCGCGTCCGAGGGTGACGAGTCCCAGGCCGCGCCGCCCGGCACACCGCAGGGTGAAGCGGCCGGTGCGGAGAAGTCCGCCGCGCCCTTCTCGATTGACGCGGAGCAGGAGCGGCTCGTCTGGGCGCCGCCACTGCCGCAGTATCCGGCCCGACCAACGCGCGAGGAGCCGGTCCAGTATCAGGCGCCGCGCCCGCAGCCCGCGCCGCAATATACGCCGCAGGCGTACGTGCAGCCACATGGCGCGCCGCCCCCTCCGCCTCCGGCAGCGTCGCACCCGTCCATGAATCCGCCGACCTACGCGCCCGCCATCGCCGGGGGGTACTCAGCGCCCATGGGCTTGTACACCCCGCCCGCGCAGCAGGTCGTTTCGCCGCCGATGCCGCACGCCTCCAAAGCGCGCATGGGGCGCCGGATGATGCGCCGGACGGTGCGCGGTGGAAGCGCGATTGGCAAGATGATGTTCGGGGTGCGCCCCGGTCTGGTCGTCGCCTTCATCCTCGTGCTGCTCCTGACGGGCTGGTTCGCCTACGATAAATGGCTGACGGGCAGCGGCACGGTCAATGCGACGCCGAATGCGGTGAACAAGAACGGCACGGTGACGCTCCCGCCCGAGACGGCCTCCGTGCAAACCTATCTGACGGCCGTGCAGAAGGGCGACACCGATGGGGTCTGGAACTCCCTCGGCGCGCAGGAGAAGGCGCACCGCATCTCGCGCGGCGATGATAAGAGCGTGCTGGACGCAGTACTGAAGGCGCAGCAGCAGCAGGGCTTCACCTACACGGCGTATCATTATGTCGCCGGGTATGGCAAGGACGGCACCGCCGATCCCACCAAGGGCGGCATCTATATGTACGTCGCGGACATCGGGCGGGGGGCGCAGAAGACGTCCGTGCCGATGGTCTTCGTGATGGACGATAAGGGACAGATCAGCCAGGTGACCGACCAGCTCTACGATTATATGTTGCAGCAACTCAAGGGTCCCTAGGACGACCGCGAGGCCATGTGCTCTCGGGCATCGAGAAAGAGGAAGTGACAGCGATGGCGAACGAACCTGAGTACCCGCAGTACTCCGCCCCACAGCCACAGCCCCAGCCGCCCGCGCCGTACCCGCCGATGCATCCCCCGATGCACCCGCCGCCGCCACCGGCGCCGATCCCGTACCCCGGCACCTACACGCCGCCGGACTTGCGCGATCTCGGCCCGAAGCCGACCTACGCGAATGAGTACATCAACGCCGAGGAGGACCTCGATCGGGCGGCGGACGAGCAGATCGACAGCCTCGTCCGCTGGCTGCGCTTCCGCGGCCCGAAGTGGCTCTTCCGCATCTGTATGCTCATCTTCTTAATTATCGTCTTCCGCAATCAGGCGGATTGGTCGAAGCGGATGACCACGTTCATGGCGGGCAACCCGATCATCGGCATCCTCTTCCAGTTGCTGTTCGCCATGACCTTCATGGCGGTGCAGTTCGGCGCCTTCTTCTTCCTGATGGGGCGACCGCGCGTCACCTGGATGAAGCCGGGCGAGGGCGGCATCGGCTTCAAGGACTACAAGGGCAATCCCGAGGTGTTGGAAGGCGCGCGTCGCGTCGTCGTCCTCCTCCAGGGAGCGAAAGAGTTCAGCCAGATGGGCGGCGAAGTGATTCGCGGCCTGCTGCTCGAAGGGCCTCCCGGCACTGGCAAGTCGTACCTCGCGCAGGCGATCTCGACTGAGGCGAAAATCCCCTTCTGCTACTGCTCCGCACCTTCCTTGATCGGTGTCTTCATTGGTATGGGTCCGTTGCAAGCCTCGATGATCTATCGCAAGGCGCGCAAGCAGGCGATGGAATGGGGCGCCTGCATCGTCTTTTTCGATGAAATCGACGCCATCGCGCAGTCCCGCATGGGCGCCCAGGGCGGCGGTGGTATCGGCGGCGGTGGCATGATGGGCGGCGGCATGATGGGTGGCGGCGGCGGTGTCCTCAATACGCTGCTGACGCAAATGGACCCGATGCCGCGCGAGTACGTCTGGTGGCGCAGCCTCCTGCGCGCCCTGCACATCATCCGTGGCAAGGCGAAGATCCCTCCCGTACTGACGATCGGCGCGACGAACATCTCCAGCACGCTCGATCCCGCGCTCCTCCGGCCGGGCCGTTTCGACCGCAAAATTCATGTGGACTTGCCGGATGCCGACGGTCGCCGCGAAGTGATCGAGTACTACCTGGAGAAGGTCAAGCACGATCCGATGCCGATTGACCGGATGATCAGCGACACGATCGGCTACACGCCGGTGGCGATCAAGTACGTCATCAACGAGGCGGTCGTCCACGCCCATTTCGATGGCCGCAAGTCGATCAACTACTGGGACTTCTCCCGCGCCCGTGACACGCACGAGCATGGCCTCCGGCAGCCCCGAACGACGAAGACCTACCGCGACAACAGCATCACCGCCTACCACGAGGCGGGTCATGCGTACTCACAAGTGATCCTGCGACCCTTCCTGCGCATCACCAAAGTGACAATCCTGCGCCACGGCGATGCGGAGGGGTTTGTCGGCTTCAAGGAGGTCGACGAATCGCACACGAACTCGCGCGATGAGTTGCTGGCGAGTATCCAGGTCGCCCTTGCCGGGCGCGCCGCCGAGGAAGTCTTCTTCGGCGAGCAATATATGACGATGGGCGGCGATCTCCCGGCCGCGAACAACATCGCGCGGATGATCGTCATGTTCGGCTTCGACAACAGCTTCTACTTCCTGCCCGGCGCACCGCCGGACGGCGATCAAAAGAAGCGCATCGAGAAGGTGTTGCAGGAAGAGTACAAGAAGGTGAAGCGACTGCTCACCGAGCACCGCCAGGTGGTTGATGCGCTCGCCCAGGAGTTGCTCGTCCGCCACGAACTGACGGACTATGAAGTGCTCGATGTCATCAGCCGGTACGAGACGCTCCCCAAGGATTACGGCCGGGACGGCGAGATACCGCTGACCTACAACGAGCCGCAGCCCACACCGTACCCGCAACCGGCCGCCTACGCCCCGCCCATCCCGGCGGACGGCGACTAGCCGCCGATAACCACCGCACACGAAAAGGCCCTCGCGCGATGCGAGGGCCTTTTTAGCCCCCACCCCCGGCCCCTCCGCCCGCCATGCGGGGGAGGGGAGATTGACCTGAAGAGATCGCGTCGCATCATCGCCACGAATGATCGAGTCGAGTCACCCCTCCCCCGCTTGCGGGCGGAGGGGCAGGGGGTGGGGGCTACGGGCGCTGGCGGCTGCCGCAGTTCGGGCAATAGCGGGCGTGGTCGCGCACCGGGTAGCCGCAGGTCGGGCAGGCATGGACGCGCGGCCCGGTCGGGAGCGGTGGTTGCGGCGGCTCCGGTTCGGCGGGAGCAGGCGGCGGCGAGGCCGGCGATGGGTCGGGCCGCTGCCCGGCTTGCCGCGCGACTGCGACCCGTGCGAAGCCCGCGCGCGCCTTCGCGGGCTCGTCCTGCGGCGGCGGTTGTCCTGATACGTCGGTCGGGGAGGCGGCGCGGCGCGCGGGCAGCGGCGGCAACGGCGGCGGCATAACTACGGGGATCGGCGAGGTTTCGGTGATGACATCGGGCATCGCCGGGGCAAGCGGAGCGGGGGCAGCCTCTGGGACGTTCATCGTCTCTCCTCCCGTCACTGATTCGTGCTCGGTCGATGTGTGCGCCGACGGTGGTGCGGCGTTCGCCTGTGCAACTGCGACGAGCGGAACATCGTCCGTCGTTACATCCACTTCCCGCACAACGGGCGGCGGCGTCTCCTGCGTGGCGACATCAATCTCGCGGACGACGGGGAGCGCGTCATCCGTCGCGACCTTCACTTCGCGCACGACGGGCGGCGTGTCCTCCGGCGCAGGCACGGGCTCCGGGGTGGGTGGCTGCATCTGTGTCGGGGGCGGGGCCACGGGCGACGGAACGGGCAGCGGTCGGGCAATCATTGGCGGGATGAAGGCCGGATGCAGCGCGCCCGGTGGTGGCGTCGTTGGCCGGACGACCGGAGGCGGTGCGGTAGGCGGTGGCGTCGGTGCCGCAGTCGGAGGCGACGATGCCTCCGCGTGCGCCGTATCGGTTCGCGTGGCGACCAGTTCCGCGACCGGATACCACATCGGCGGCTCGACACGTTGGGGCACTACCGGCACCGCCGAAATCGGTTCCGGCTTCTCTGGCTCCATCGTCTCAGCGTTCACCAGATGTGGAGCGGGTACGGCAACCACTTCCGCCGTCTCGTTCGGTTCTATCCGCGTGCCCGGTGGTGGCGACGCAGGCCAGTCGATGATCGGCTCCGACGCATAGACGGGAGCGGGCGTCGGTGCTCGTGGAGGCGCTTGGAGAGGCGCGGGCGCGGCTACCTTGACCGGCTGCGATTCCGTCTGCTGCGGTGAGGGCGGCGGGACGATGACCGGCGCTGGCGCCGGTTCGACGATCAGGGCATCAGGTTGGTGCCTCCGTTGCGCGAGCGTCAGCCCGGCGACGACTGCGACGAACCCGAGCACCAGCGCGACGAGCAGGATGTAGCCGACGCTCTCGATCAGGAAGCGGGAGAGCGCCGAAGTGCGGAGCGCCGCCCCGCCGCCCGCCACATACGCGTAGGAGCGGAGCGTCCGCAGGATAAGCGCGAGCAGCAGCCCACCGTTGAGCACGCCCATCACCGCGCCGCATTGACGCTCCCGCGTGCTGAGGGGATAGGGTCGCTCCAATGCGAAACTGCCGAGGAGACCTACGATCAACGTACCGCCGAGGAGATAGACGAGTCCGACCGCTGTGGTCGCGCGCGGAAGGCTCCAATGGAACCGCGCGGCGAGATCGCGTCCATTCGGCGCGGCCCACTCGGAGAGCACGGCATAGGAGAGCAGCATCCCCGCGAGCATCACAACCTGCCGCCAGCCGCCATGCCAGTAGCCGAGCGCGACAAACGCCAGCCAGAGAACCGCCAGCAGTACCGTTAGCGCCAGTGCGGTCATGCGCCCTCCAACGAGTAGCCAGTAGTCAGTAGATAACCTGCACAGTAAGCGAGGAGGCGGATTGCCCCTTCCCCACTTGGTTCCGTCAATCGGTCAACCGCCAGTTCGTGCGATTCACCAGCCCCGCCACCGCCCGGTTACGCGCCGTCATCCCCC
>JBPCMC010000035.1:0-3122 GCA_051002645.1 Thermomicrobiales bacterium | reverse complement strand
GGATAGAGTAAATGCCGATTGTGGGTGCATACTTCGCCCGATCAATCTCCCCTCCCCCGCTTGCGGGCGGAGGGGCTGGGGGTGGGGGCTGTATCAGTCGCCCAACTGCTCCGCCAGCGCCTCGGGTGTCGTGACCGGGAGTTTGCAGGCATAGCGCTCACAGACATAGGCGGTCGCATGCCCCGCCATCTGCGCACGGCCTTGCAGGAGCGCCGGTTGCGCATCCTCCGGCGCGTCCGGCGCGCGGAGGGCGATGACGGTACTCGGCCGGAACCGCCCACGCAGGACGCCAAGGAGTACGTTAGTGTCGGCTGCCTCACGGCTACCCGCGAGTGCGACTTCCTGGGGTATGGCGAGGTGGAAATCGAGCGCGCAGAGGATACGGCCAAAGCCAGTTGGGTACTGGACCATCGTCTCCCACAGGCCGTCCAGTACCCGCGCCGCCTTCTCCACGTACCCCGCACCATCGTAGAGCACCGCGAGGCGTTGCAGCACTTCGACCGCGACGGAGTTCCCGGCGGGGATGGCGTTGTCGAAGACGCTCTTTGGCCGGGCAATCAGCGCCTCGTGGTCCTTGCCGGTATCGAAGAAGCCGCCGTTCACATCGTCCCAGAACTGCGCGACCATTGTCTCCGCCAGCGCGTGCGCCTCCGTCAGCCAGCGCGGATCGAAGGTCGCCTCGTAGAGCGCCAGCAGACCGTCCGCGAGAAATGCGTAGTCCTCCAGATAGCCGTTCAACTTGCTCTGTCCGTCCTTATAGGTACGGAGCAGCCGCCCATCGCGTCGTAACGTGGCGAGGGCGAAGTCGGCGGCGCGCTCGGCGGTGGCGCGATAGTCGTCGCGCCCGAGCGTCGCGGCGGCCTCGGCAAAGGCACGGATCATCAGGCCATTCCACGCCGTCAACACCTTGTCGTCTCGACCGGGGTGGACACGCCGCTCGCGCGCCGCGAAGAGGATGGGCCGTGCCCGGTCAAGTGCCTGCTGCACCGCCGTCACATCAGCGGTCGCCCGCTCGGCAACCGCTTCAATCGGCTGCGGCACGTTGAGGATGTTCGTGCCCTCGAAGTTCCCCCGGCGTGTCACGTCGTAGTAGGCGGCCACGAGGCGCGCGTCCGCTTCGCCCAGGAGCGTAATCAAGTCATCAAGTGTCCAGACATAGAACTTACCCTCGTGTCCCTCGCTGTCCGCGTCGAGCGTGGCATAGAACCCGCCCGCCGCGTCCACCATCTCGCGCGTCACCCAATCGAGCGTTTCGGTCACGATACGGCGGTAAAGGGGGTTGCACGTCAGCAGGTAGGCGTGGAGATAGACGGGCGCGAGCAGCGCGTTGTCGTAGAGCATCTTCTCGAAATGCGGCACGAGCCAGCGGGCATCGACGGAGTAGCGGTGAAAGCCGCCGCCCAGTTGGTCATAGAGGCCGCCGCCCGCCATCTTCTGCAACGTCCGCTCGGCGAAATCGAGCGCCTGGGTCGAACCGCTCCGCGCGTGCTGCCGGAGCAGGAAGTCGAGCGTCATCGGCTGGGGGAATTTCGGCGCACCGCCGAATCCGCCATGCACCCAGTCGAACTCTTTGGTAAGGCGGTCCATCGCCGTGTCGAGCGCCGCCGTGCCGAGCGCGTCATCGCCCCGCTGCCCCGCGAACTGCAAGCCGCTTTGCAGCCGCTCGCGCAAGACGGCGGCATTCTTCGCGACATCGCCGCGCCGCTGGTCGTACGCGGTCGCGATCGATTCGAGGACGGTGCGGAAGGCGGGCATCCCGTGGCGCGGCTCGGGCGGGAAGTAGGTGCCGCCGTAGAACGGCTCGCCCTCCGGCGTGAGGAAGACGGTCATCGGCCAGCCGCCCTGCCCGGTGATCGCCTGCACCGCCGCCATATAGATCGTGTCGAGGTCCGGCCGCTCCTCACGATCCACCTTGATGTTGACGAACAACTCGTTCATCAATGCGGCGGTGGCCGGGTCCTCGAACGACTCGTGCTCCATCACATGGCACCAGTGGCAGGCCGCGTAGCCAATCGAGAGCATGATTGGCCGGTCCTCGGCGCGGGCGCGGCTCAGCGCCTCCTCTCCCCATGGGTACCAATCCACCGGGTTCTCTTTGTGCTGCAGGAGATAGGGGCTCGTCTCATTCGCCAGGCGGTTGGTCATGCGATCCCTCCATGCCGGTTGACGCGACCGATGGAGACGGTCCATGCTACAGAGTGTAGCACCCACACACCGACCGGGTGACGGCAGTGGGTGCAGCGGCGGGAGGAGACATGGAGTCAGATGGTGGAGAAAGCCAGCCGGTCGTCAATATTGTCGGCGACCGCGTCGCCCTCGGGCCGATCCGGCGCGACCTGCTGCCGCTCTATCAGCGGTGGCTCAATGACTTCGGCACCGTGCGGACGCTCTTCATCCCGCCGCGCCCGATGACGATGGAGGAAGAGACCGCCTGGTACGAGCGCGCCGCCACGCCGGACGCCTCGGCGGTGCATTTCACGATCTACGAAACGGCGTCGTGGCGGCCTATCGGCAACACGCAATGGCGCGACATCGACTATCGCAACCGGACGGCGGAGATGGCGATCTTCATCGGCGCCGCCGCCGACCGGGGCAAAGGGTACGGCACCGAGGCGACGCGCCTGATGCTCGACTACGCCTTCACCGCGCTCGGCCTGCACAGCGTCATGCTCACCAGTTACGCCTTCAACCTCGCCGGGCAGCGCGCCTACGAGAAGGCGGGCTTCCGTGAGTTCGGCGTGCGCCACGAATGCCACTTGATGGGCGGGCGCTTATGGGACGAAATCTACATGGAATGCCTCGCCAGCGAGTTCGAGAGCCCCGTCCTCGCGCGCCTCTTCGCCCCGGAAGAGTCGGCAAATACGTGAACCACAGAGACACAGAGAGCACAGAGGAGATACGGAGAAGAGAGGATTCTTTTTCTTCTCCCCCCTCCTTCCCTCTCTGTGTCCTCTGTCGGGTGCCCTCGTATATTGGTGGTGACGGTCCACGGAGAATGGAGAGGGCGCGGGTGCCCATGCAGCAGCGACTGCGTCCCAGAGAGTGCCCCCCATCCTCCGGGACGCGGCAAGTCTGGACCGTATCGAGTGGCCTTGACCACGCATCACGAGGCAAGACGCCCG
>JBPCMC010000034.1:0-3779 GCA_051002645.1 Thermomicrobiales bacterium | reverse complement strand
CGCGGGGGTGGGGCGCTTTCCGCGGAGAGACAATCCCCCTGCTCCCACCCCCTGCACGCGGAACCTTCCCCTCTACGAACCCGCGCAGTCTTTTACAGCCGTAGCCCCAATAGCATTCCGGGGGTATGATCGCCGCACAAAGGGGGGCTGCGACATGGAAGAGCGATTACGGTGGGGTATCCTCGGGACGGGTGCAATCGCGCAGACCTTCGCGCGTGGGCTGGCCGTCTCGCGGACGGGCAGGCTCGTCGCAGTCGGGAGCCGGACGCAGGCGGCGGCAGCATCATTCGGCGACGCATTCGCGGTCGCGCACCGGCACGGTTCCTATGACGACCTGCTCGCGGACGCGGATGTGCAGGCCGTCTACATTTCCACGCCGCACCCGATGCACGCCGAATGGGCGATCAAAGCGGCGGAAGCGGGCAAGCATATCCTCTGTGAGAAGCCGCTGACGCTCAATCATGCGGAAGCAATGGCGGTCGTTGAAGCGGCCCGCGCGCACCACGTCTTCCTGATGGAAGCCTTCCTCTACCGCTGCCATCCGCAGACGGACGCGCTCATCGAATTGATCCGGTCGGGCACGATCGGCACGGTGCGGCTCATTCAGGCGACCTTTGGGTTCAATGCCACCTTCAGTCCGGCAGGGCGCCTCTTCCGGCAGGACCTCGGCGGGGGCGGCATCCTCGATGCTGGCTGCTACCCCGTCTCCATCGCTCGGTTGATCGCGGGCGCGGCGACCGGGGCGGGGTTCGCGGACCCGATTGCGGTGACGGGGACGGCGCATATCGGCGCGGTCAGCCGGGTCGACGAGTATGCCGTCGCCGCAATGCGCTTCCCCGGCGATATCCTCGCGGAACTGGCGACGGGCGTGCAGGTGCGGCTGGAGAACGTCGTGCGCGTCTTCGGCTCCGAGGGGCAGCTGTGCATCCCCGCGCCCTGGCTGCCGAGCCGTGGCGGTGCGCCGACCGAACTGATCGTCGAGCGCGCCGGGGAGGAACCGCGCACGGTGTCCGCCCCCGCGACGATTGATCCCTACGCTGTCGAGGCGGATTACGTCGCCGAGCAGGCGGCTGCCGGTATGGTCTCGCCGCCCGCGATGACCTGGGAGGATTCGCTCGGCAATATGCACGCGCTCGATCGATGGCGGGATTCCATCGGACTCGTCTACGACCAGGAGCGGCAGTCCGTCGGCACGGTGCATCGCCGCCCGCTCGCCGTGCGCCGCGATCATACGATGCGATACGGCACGATTGCGGGCATCGAGAAGCCGATCTCCCGCCTCGTCATGGGGGTGGACAACCAGCGTACCTTGCCGCACGCCGCCGTGATGTTCGACGATTTCTTCGCGCGGGGCGGTAATGCCTTCGATACCGCCTGGGTCTACGCGGGCGGGCAGTGCGAGCGCATCCTCGGCCAGTGGGTGCGCGAGCGTGGCGTGCGCGAGCAGGTCGTCATCCTCGACAAGGGGGCGCACACGCCCTTCTGCACGCCCGAGGATTGCGGGCGGCAATTCCTCGAGAGTCTCGACCGCCTGCAGATGGAGTACGTTGACATCTACATGCTCCATCGCGATAACCCCGCTATCCCGGTCGAGGCGTTCATCGATGTGCTGAACGCGCATGTGGAGGCGGGGCGCATGCGCCTCTTCGGCGCGTCGAACTGGTCCATCGCGCGGATCGAGGCGGCGAACGCCTATGCCCGCGCGAATGGCCTGCGCGGTTTCTCGGCGGTTAGCAACAATTTTAGCCTGGCCCGGATGGTCGAGCCCGTCTGGGCGGGGTGTATCGCCGCGTCGGACGCGGCATCGCGGGCGTGGTTCACGGAAACACAGATGCCGCTGCTGCCGTGGTCCAGCCAGGCGCGCGGCTTCTTCACCGACCGCGCCCGGCCCGAGGCCGACCCCGAGTTGGTGCGCTGCTGGTACAGCGCGGACAACTTCGCGCGCAAGGAGCGGGTCGAGGCGATGGCGAAGGAGCGCGGCGTGCTGCCGATCACCATCGCGCTCGCGTACGTGCTCTGCCAGCCCTTCCCGACCTTCGCCCTCATCGGCCCGCGCACCCTCGCCGAGACGCGCACCTCCCTCCCAGCATTGGAGATCAACCTCACGCCGGACGAGTTGCGCTGGCTTAATTGGGAAGATTGACGGCGGGAACCGTCTGCACCGGCTGGCCGGCGCCCTGCATCGGCACGACGTGGCATACGTGGTCGTATGAGTGAGGTTCTTCCGCAGCGAGAGTGGAATCCAAATGTGCGGAAAATGCGATGGAGGCACAGGAGTCTGGCGATTAAGACCTACTCTCAGACCAGCCTATCACGGTCGGGTGTGTTCCTTCTGCCCGTCGCGCATTCGCTCCGTCGTCAGCGCCGTGCTCACCTCGTCGGAGAGGCGCTGCAGCATCCCGTAGAGTATCGTCCGCTCGGCGAGATAGTCCTTCGCGGGGCGTAGCTGCCGCAGTTCCTCCATGATCGCTGCGAAGTCTGTCCGCAGCGCCTGTAGCGCATCGCCATCCACTGCGGTGTTGTCGGACCCGAGCAGCGACTGCGCGGCGCGGCCATCCTCTGGTGGCGGACCGATGTGCAGCATCTGCGGCGGGACGTCCGCAAGGGAATTCCACTCCTCCACTGCGGCGAGGATGCGCCAGAACGACTGGTGCAGCAGCCGCACCGCATCGTTCACCTCCGGATCGTCGCGCCGCCGGGCGAGCCGGTCCGTCGCCAGCATCGCGATCGTCAGGCCGGTCCGCACCTCGTGCAGATGCCGCGGCGTGATGTGCACCCACCATCCCTGCGTCGCCGCATCGGCTCGTTCCCGCGCTGATCCAGGCGGCTTGCGCCTCTCCCCTATACCGTTTCCTTCCGCCATGTCTTGCCCCTCTACTGTGCCGCGCTAGTGTTCGCTCCCCGGCCCGATCACCCCGACGACGGCGGCGAGGATCTGTGCGAACGCGAACGGTTTCGGCTGAATCGTGCAGTTGAGCTCGCGCAAGCGGCCTTCCTGCTCGCGTAGCAGCGCCAGGTTGGTGCTACAGGCGATCACCGGGATCTCCGTGGTGGCCGGATCGAGCTTCAGGAGATCAAGAACGACCAGACCGCTCATCGGCGCGTCGATGCTGATGTCGAGGATGATGAGGTCGGGGAGCTCGTCGCGCACCATCGCATGGGCATCGGTGCTGCCCGCCCACAAGGTCGTCGTGTACCCCTCCGCCTGCAGCAGATCGCTCAGCAGCCGGACGATGGCTGATTCATTGTTGATGATGGCGATGCACTTCGCTGCCATGTTCATCCCCCACGAGTACGGAGACTGGGGGCAGGATGGCACGAACGGTGCCACGATCGTGAGCCTCGCGCCGTCACCCAGCGATACGACACTGCGCGCCCGCGCGCCTGCCAGATCGGCGCCAGAACGCGCCGGGAATCTCGTGCGACACGTTTTGACTTCCCGCCGGATCAGTAAACCTTGCAACAACGCCGCCGCCATGAGACAATACGTACGAAGTGAACGTACACACGAATTGCGTGACCCAAGCGATTCGGTGACGCGCTCCATGTCGGCGGGGGTGGCATGGTATTCGCAACGAGGTCGCGCCGCGCTGCACGGGCACAATCGACTTGGACGGTCGTCCCTTTCGACGCGCGCGGCGCGGGGGTCGGTGAGGTTTCGCCCGCAGTCGCGATTGAGACCCCCCATGATGGCGAAACGCTGCTCATCCTCTGCGCCGAGGCGGATCGGCCCGACCCGGAGGCAACGGCGCGCTGCCTGCTCGCTCTCGACGCCTTCC
>JBPCMC010000033.1:0-17904 GCA_051002645.1 Thermomicrobiales bacterium | reverse complement strand
CATCCTGCGCGCGGAGCATCGCGCCATCGCCCAACAGGTGCGGCAGGGCGCGGGGCGAGTGGCGGGAATCGTCGGCGGCTATCGCGGCTGGCCGATCGCTTCCGACCCGGACGAGCGGCTGCAATGCCTGGAGGACATCGCCCGGCTGCTGACCTACGCGGCGGAAGTGGAAGCGGCGGGCGTCATCGTCGTGCCGATCTACGGCTACTCGGCCCGCCTGCCCTACCCGCAGCAGCGCGACGCCGTCGCGGACGAGGAACGGCTGATCGACGCGCTCAACGAACTGACTGAGTTCGCGGAATCGGTCGGCTCGCTGCTCCTCCTCGAACCGCTCAACCGCTACGAGACGCATCTCATCCATCGCCTCGAGCAGGGGACCGAGTGGTGCGAGCGGATCGGCAGCGAGCGGATGCGACTGCTCGCCGACCTCTTCCACATGAATATCGAGGAGCGCGACCCATTCGCCGCCCTCCATGCCGCGCGGCAATACCTCGGCTACGTCCACCTCGCGGACAACACACGGCTCGAACCGGGCACGGGCATCACCGATTTCATGGCCGCCTTCCGCGAACTACGTGGCATCGGCTACGACGGCTGGTGCGCGATCGAATGTCGCTTATCCGGCCGCCCGGACGACGTGCTGCCCCGCTCCGCCCAATACCTCCGCTCGCTCTGGGGCGATGACTAGCGCAACGGTAAATCGAAAGGTACGCCCTGATGCCGTCTATGCAGGAAGCGCTACAGATCCTCGACGGCGAATTTCAGGAAGCATGTTGGGATATTACCAGGCCCAGTGCTGGCAACAACGACGCCTTTATTGCGACGCATGGTGATCGCCGGGTCTTCCTCAAGTTCGATGTGGATGGAGCGGCACTCGACCGACTGGCAGAACTCCATGTCGCACCGGCGTTACTCGGCTCTGGGATCGTCAATAATCGGTCCTATATCATCCAGGAATATCTCGAAGGGAGTTCTCCTGATCGGGAATGGTTCCGTCGGCATATTCCTGAGCTCGCGCAATTCATTAGGCGGTACCATGCCGACGCCGAACTCACTCGGCTCTTGATGCCCCTCAATCCCATTCCCTATGCTGACCATATCCGAGAGAAGGTTGAGGAATTAGCAGCGGGGATGCAACGGGCGCAGACTACGCCACTGCACACATCGCAAGCCGCGGACGCCTTTCGCCAGTTTGCGCGGCAAGCGGCGCGACTGCCGCCAGCGGCCCTCGTGCCAACGCACGCAGACCCAAACAACACGAACTTTCTCCTTGTTCGCGATCGCTTCTATCTGATCGACTGGGACGACATCAGCCTCTCCGACCCGCTCCGCGATACCGGCCTGCTCGTCTGGTGGTACGTGCCGCGAGCGCAATGGTCAGCGTTCTTCGCCGCCTATGGAATGGCAATGGATGACGCGCTGATCCAGAAGATTTATTGGTGGAGTGCCTATGCTTCTCTCAGCGTTGCGCAATGGTTCGATGCGCACACGCAAGATGCAGCGAGGATTGGGGCATTTCTCCTCGACTACTACGCAGCCTTGAACCGACAGGAAAACCCACATGCGCCGAAAACGAGCGCGTGATTCTGGAAAAGAATCCTGCCGAATTTGACACGCCACGGCGGCAGTGCTAGCGTCCGTGGCACAATCGAAGACGCCCGCGATGACGGGGAAGAGTACGCGGCTGGCGACCGATAGCGAGTGGGAGAAGGTGGAAGCCCCACGGTGATGCTAGCGCGGAACGCGCCCCGGAGCGGCCCGCCGAAGAAAGCGCGCCAAGCGCAAGTAGGCGGAGGTGGGTGGTGCCCACGCAGAAGAATCGCCGAATGAGTGGCCGGGAGGACCCGGCAACGAGGGTGGTACCACGGGCGCGCTGCTCGTCCCTCCGACGTCTCGCGGGACGCCAGGGAGGTGACAGAGAAGCAAGCGCCCGTTTCGTGTTATTGCACTGGAAAAAGCCTTCTCCTCCCCTCTCCATCGCTGTACAAGACTGAAGTATACCGTGCTCTTGCTGCGATGGAGAGGGGCCGGGGGTGAGGAATTGATCGGCAGCGGACATAGCAGAGGAGAGCGGTAATGGAACGGAAACCGGTGAAAAAGGTCGTCCTCGCTTACAGCGGCGGGCTCGACACCTCGTGCATCATCCCTTGGCTGAAGGAGAATTACGGCAACCCGGAGGTAATCGCCTTCTGCGCCAACCTCGGGCAGGAGGAGGAACTGGATGGCCTCGAAGAGAAGGCGAAGCGGACCGGCGCGTCCAAGTGCTACATCGAGGATTTGCGCCACGAACTCGTCACCAACTATATCTGGCCGACGCTGAAGAGCGGCGCCATCTACGAGCGGAAGTACCTGCTCGGCACCTCCTTCGCCCGCTATCCTGTCGCGAAGCGGCAGGCGGAGATCGCCAAAATGGAGGGCGCGGACGCCGTCGCCCACGGCTGCACCGGCAAGGGGAACGATCAGGTCCGCTTCGAGTTGACCTTCAAAAGCGTTGACCCGAACCTGCGCGTCATCGTGCCGTGGCGCGAGTGGGAACTGAAGTCCCGCAAGGATGAAATCGACTACTGCCTGGAGCGGCGCATCCCCGTCACCGCCACATTGGAGAAGATTTACAGCCACGACCGCAATCTCTGGCATCTCTCCTCCGAGGGCGGCGCCCTGGAAGACCCGTGGAACGAGCCGCCGGAGGACATGTTCGAGATCACCAAGTCACCCGAGGACGCGCCGGACAAGCCAACCTACATCGAACTCGGCTTCGAGCAGGGGCTCCCTGTCTCGCTCGACGGCGCGGCGATGGACCCGGTCGACCTGATCTACAAACTGAACGAGATCGGCGGCGAGAACGGCATTGGCCGCGAGGATTTGGTGGAGAACCGGCTCGTCGGCATGAAGTCGCACGGCGTCTACGAGACACCGGGCGGCACGATCCTCGTCACGGCGCACAAGGAGTTGGAGAGCATCGTCCTCGACCGCGACACGCTGCACTACAAGGACGTGCTCGCCAATCGCTTCGCGGAGATCGTCTACAACGGCCAGTGGTTCACGCCGCTGCGCGAGGCGATGAGCGCCTTCTTCGACGTGACGCAGCAGAACATGACCGGCACCGTGCGGCTCAAACTTTACAAGGGGAACATCATCATCGCCGGGCGGAAGTCGCCGTACTCGCTCTACCGCGAGGACTTCGCCACCTTCGAGCAGGACGAAGTCTACAACCAGGCCGACAGCCTCGGCTTCATCAATCTCTTCGGCCTGCCGATTACCGTCCAGGCGCTCCTGAAGCAGGAACAGGCGCTGAACGGCAAGTAGCACGAGCATTCGGCACATCCATCGGTGGCGGCGGACTTCAGCCTGCCGCTCCCTCGGCTATCGCGCGCTCCACGTCATAGCTCCAGAGCCAGTCGAACCGGGCGATTGGCGCCTCCGGGCTGGCGCTCAGGCGCGCGTTCCGCGCCTCGACCGCTGCCGGGTCCGTCATTTGCGCCAGCCGCCCGGCCTCGCGCGACGCAGTTTGGATGGCGGCGGTGCGCTCATACCGACGGGCGGCGTATGCCTCAACCGCGCGCTGCGGATTGTCGCGGTCGGCGGCGAGGCAGCCCGCCAGCACGAACGCGTCCTCGATGCTCTGGCTGCCACCCTGCGCCATGTACGGCAGCATCGGGTGGGCGGCATCGCCCAGCAGCGTTACGCGCCCGCGCGTCCACCCCTCCAGCGGCAGCCGGTCGAACAGCGCCCACTTGAACACCCGCTCGGTGCCCGCAATCAGCGCGCGCACCGCAGGGTGCCACCCCGCGTGGAGCGCCAGCGCCTCCTCGCGGTCGCCCCGCGCCGACCAGGACTCCTCGCGCCACTCGTCGTCGCCCTGTGTGATGGCGACCCAGTTTACGAGCCGCCCTCCCGCGACGTAGAAGGTCACGAACTGCTGGCGCGGCCCCCAGAAGGAGTGGTGGCGTATCTCCAGCCCGGCCTCGTGCCCGACTGCTGCGGGCGCCAAGCCGCGCCAGGCGATCTGCCGCGCCCAGATCGCCCGGTCGGGGCCGGTGACGTGCTCGCGGACGACGGAGTGGAGGCCGTCGGCGCCGATGAGCAGGTCGCCAGTCGCATCGCGCCCGTCGGCGAAGCGGGCCGTCACGTCAGAGTCGCCCTGCTCGACGGCGATGCAGCGGGCACAGAGGGTGATATGCTCGTCGCCGATGGCGGCGCGCAGCGCGTCGTGGAGGTCGGCGCGGTGCAGGTGGTAGAAGGGCGCTCCCCAGCGGGCCACCGCCTCCTCGGCGAGCGGTACCCGACCGAGGAGCGCGCCACTCCGCCAGTCGCGCGAGTCAAGCGAGAGGGAGCGGACGCCAACAGCGCGGAGTGCCTCGGCGAGCCCGAGCTGGTGCAGCACCTTGACGGCGTTGGGGCTGATCGCGACACCGGCGCCCACCTCGCGCAGGACGCTGGCCTGCTCGTAGACGTGAGCGTCGAAGCCGGCACGGCGCAGGGCGAGGGCGGCGGTCAGGCCGCCGATCCCGGCCCCGACGATGAGGATGCGCACGGCGATGTCCTTTCCTCTATCCGGTACTCCCCTCAATGCACGCTGCAGCGCTGCCGGAGACTGATGCACGGGAAGAGAATAATCTGCATGGTACTGATCCGCGATGGCGAACGCAAATACCGACCGGACGATTCTCCCTCCGCTCGTCCGTCAGTATCTCCTCTTATGCGAAGTTCGGTACGAATCCGTCCCAGCGGTCATTCTTTCGGCTCGCGATGCAGGAAGACACCGCACATGACGAGGGCAATGCCGATCACTTCGGCGGGCGTGGGTATCTGCGTCAGGACGATGATGCCGATCATGGTGGCCGATGCCGACAGGAGCGCGAGCAGGAGCGCGAAGGTCGCACGGGGTAAGCGCGCCATCGCCAACTGATCGCAGACATAGGGGATGACCGAGGAGCAGACGCCGACGCCGATCCCGGCGAGCAGCAGATAAGGATGCGCGAAGACTGGTGCGGCGGCAGTAATCCCGATCGGCATCACGGTAAGCAGCGCGACGAGCATCGCCGCCCCGAGCCGGTCGATCCCTTGCGCGCCGCCATCCTGCGCGATGCGATGCCCGAGGATGACATAGAGCATAAAGAGCGCGCAGTTGGCGAAGGCGAAGGCGAAGCCGAGCGGCTGCCCCGCGAGGCGCACATCGGTCAGGAACCAGACCCCCGCCACCGCGAACGCGAGCGCGATGAAATTGCGTCGCGTGCGTGCCCCGATCGCCGCCAGGGTGATCGGGCCGAGGAATTCAAGCGCGCCGACGGTGCCCAGTGGCAGGCGGGCGATTGCCAGGTAGAAGCAGGAGTTCATCGCGCCGAGGACAACCCCGAGGGCGATCAGCGTGCGGCGTTGCGGCCATGACTGCGCGGCGAAGAGTCGCCACGGTCGCCGCCACACGGCGAAGATCACCGCCGCGCTCGCGATGCGAAGCCAGGCGACACCGAGTACATCGACGCGGGCGAAGAGGAGCACCGCGAACGCGGGGCCGAGGTAATGGAAGATCGCGCTCACGAAGAAGAAAACATGCGGCGGCATGTGGTCGGTGACCCCGGATGCACGCTTCATGCCTATGTGACTTGCTCGTACCGTTCTTGCCATGGAATAATGATAGAAAGAAATAGGGGCGATGTACATGCGATGGTCAAGGGAAAGAAGCGAATATGCCTAAAGAAGCAAAGAATCAATGGGCGTTGACCTATGCCCCCGCACACGAGGCGCTTGATGCGATGAATCTGCGCCTTTTGGCGCACCTTCAGGAGAATCCACGATTGACGATGTCGGAGCTCGGCCGCCGGGTTGCGATGTCGTCTCCCGCTGTGACGGAGCGCGTGCGCCGCATGGAGGAGGCGGGGATCATCGCGGGCTATCGCCTCGACATCGATCCGTCCGCGCTCGGCCTCCCGGTTGCCGCCTACATCCGCGTCCGCCCCAGCCCTGGCCAGTTGCCCAAAATTGCCGAACTCGCGTCGCAGATTGCTGAGGTCGTCGAGTGCCACCGCGTCACGGGGGAGGACTGCTTCATCATCAAGGTGCATCTGCCGGCGATGGATCAACTCGACCGTGTCCTCGACCGCTTCCTCCTCTATGGCATGACAACGACATCCATCATCCAGTCGTCACCTATCCCGCTCCGATCCCTTCCCGTGCCTGCGCCTCCCAATGACATTGTCGACGAATCGCGTACGTCCTAACGGGATGATGCCGGAGACATGCTAGACTTCGCCACAAGGGAGGAACGCGGCATATGCGTAACGATGCGGACAAGCACACACTCTCGCAGGAGTGGTTCACGACATGGGAGGTCGCGCCCGGCGTGATCTGTATCGCGGAGGATCAGCACGTCGAGGAGGTGCGGTCGTATCTCGTGATCGGCTCGGAGAGGTCGCTCTTGTGGGACGCGGGGCTCGGCGTCGCCGACATCAAGCGGGAAGTCGAGCGATTCGTCCCCGTGCGACCGGAGACATTCATGATGGTCTGTAGCCATAGCCATTTCGACCATGTCGGCGATGTCTGGCGGTTCGCGGAGGCGGGTGTGCCGGTCTACGCGCATCCGGCGGAAGCCGAGCGAATCGCGCGCGGCATGGACCACGAGAAGAGCGTGTACTGGTTGCAGGAGAAATTCCTGCTCGGCGCGCTGCCGTCGGGCTTCGATCCGGCAGCGTATGCGATCCGCCCGGCGCCGGTGACGCACCTGCTCAACGAGGGCGACACGCTCGACCTCGGCGACCGGCAATTTGTCGTGCTGCACACGCCGGGCCACTCGCCGGGCGGACTCTGCCTCTGGGATGCCGCCAATGACCTGCTGCTCTCGGCGGATACCGCCTACGCCGCGCCGCTCTATTCGTACTCGCCGGATGCCGATCCGGAGATTTATCGCCGCTCGCTGCGCCGTCTGGCGGACCTCGCGCCGCAGGTGCGCACGCTGCTGCCGTCGCACGACGAGACGCCGATCCCGCCGGATTTGCTGGTCGCCATGGCGGACGCCTTCGACCGGATCGCCAACGACGACGCGGCGGACGCGGCCGTCGGGCGCGATGATGAGGCGGGCCACGACCATCCGTACGACCTCTACGACTTCGGCTCCTTCCAGGTGCGCATGCGCACTGACTGGGGCCGGAAAGGGTAGGGATGGCGCAGTCGCGGATGTTGGCACATATCCCAACAGGTGAGAACGGCGCGTGGCGGCGTTGGGCAGCAGGGCCTGTCGCCCTCGCGGGTGGCGCGGTCATGGTCGGGTTGCTCGGCGGTGTGCTCGCGGTCCGCGTTGGGCCGATCCTCCCGATTGCCCTGCTGATCGCTGTCGGGGCGGGCGTTGCGACGCTCCTCGATGCGCGGGTGGGGCTGGCTGCCGCGCTGGTGGTCGTCTGCCTGTTGCCGTACGCGACGCTGCCGGTGAAGGTCGGTCTCACCTTCACGCTGCTGGAAGCGGCGACGCTACTGACGATCGCCGTCTGGGTGCTCCGTCTCGGCTTCGACCGCGATGAGGTGATCCTCACCAGCCCGCTCTTCGTGCCGCTCGGCTTCTTCGTCGTCGAGACCATCGTCGCCTTTCTGCTCGGCGCGGGGCGGAATACGACGACACAGACGGCGCACGACTACCTCAAACTGCTGCTCGGCGTCGGCATGATCGTGCTCGTCGTCAACCTGCTGCGCACTGCCCGTGACGTTGCCCGCTTCACGACGATCATCGTCGCGGGTGGCGCGCTCGCCTCCGCGCTCGCGCTCATTCTCCAGCGACTGTCGGTGGGGGCGACGACGCGGATCCTGCTGCGCCTCTCGGTCGTCGGCTACCCGACGAGCCGGATTGTCCGCTACATCGAGGACAACCCGGCGCTCGCCCGCCGCGCGACGGGGACGGGTGTTGATCCGAATGCCTTCGGCGGCTTCCTGATGCTCGTCCTCGTCCTCGCGGTCGGGCAGGCGGCTGCGGCGCGGCCCGTTGTTCCGCGCAAGCTGGCGGTTGTCACCGTGCCGCTTGCAGGGCTGGCGCTCCTCTTCACCGAGTCGCGTGCGGCGTGGCTCGGTGCGGCGGCGGGGATCGCCGTCCTCGCAATCGTGCGCTACCGGCGCCTGATTCTGCCGCTCGTCATCCTCGGCATCGCGGCGGCGGCCTTCGGCGCGGGCTCCGGCTATCTCAGTCGTCTCTCCGGCGGCCTGCATGGTCAGGATGCCGCGACGCAGTTGCGGTTCCGCGAGTTCTCCAATGCCTTCGCCCTTATCAAGCAGTACCCGGTCTTCGGGGTCGGCTTCGGGGACGCTCCCTCGATCAATCTCCAGACCGGCGTATCGAGCGCCTATCTCACCGTCGCCGAGCGGACGGGCTTGATCGGTCTCGCGCTCTTTCTCGTCGTGATCGGTGCGATGCTGACGCGGCTGCTGCGCGGCGCGGCGCGGGCGCCGGTAGACGATCCTCACGGCGAATTGACGCTGGCGGTCGGCGCGGCGCTGATCGCGGCGTGCCTCGCGGCAACGCTCGATCATTACTTCTTCAATCTCGGCTTCCCGCACATGGCGGCGATCTTCTGGACGCTCGCGGGGTTGGGCGAGGTGGCCTTGCGCCTCAGCGCTCGTCAGGCCCCGGCGGATCGTCTTCGTGGGGCGCCTGCCTCGGTCGCTCGATCTGCCGCTCAATCGCGCCATACACCGTCAATGCGACGAGAATAATCACCGTCGCGCCGCAGGCGAGGATATAAAGTCCGGCTCCCGCCGCCATGCCAACGGCCGCTGCCGCCCAGACGCCTGCCGCCGTGGTGAGGTTCTTCGTATGTGCCCCTTCCCGGAAAATCAGGCCCGCGCCGATGAAGCCGATGCCGGTGACGACCTGCGCCGCGATGCGCGTCGCGTCCACATTGGTCCCTTCGGTGAGCAGTGGCCCGATGACGGTGAAGAGCGCCGCGCCGACGCCGACGAGCGTGAAGGTGCGCAGCCCCGCTTCCTTGCGGCGGATTTCGCGCTCCGCGCCCATCAACCCGGTCAGCCCGCTCGCCACGAGAAGGCGGGCGAGAGCGTCCCACTCACTCAATGCCATCGTAAACCTCGCTCTATCGTGACCTTACGAAACGTGTCGCACTACTCTATTCCCTAGTAGTATGAAAAGCCAGCAGACGACAGCGAAGACCGCGAGAATGGCGACACAGTACAGGGCAACGCCACCGGCGCCGCCCGACTTGGCAGGATCGAAGAATGGATAAGCATACCAACCGACGATTGCGCCCCGGATGATCGAGTAGGCGAGATAGAGAGCGGGAAAAATGAGCCAATATGCCGCCTGTGTGGGCGTCAGTCTCGCTTTCGGCGGCTGAGCGAGCCAGTCAAGGACGACGATCACCGGCATGATGTAGTGGAGGACGACGTTGACCCACGGCAGGAGTGAGCCCAGGTCTTGATCGCGGAGTAAAAGAGAGAAAACGATGCCGACGAGGGCCATGCAGACAACCGACGTACCCCGAATGATCTCATCACGGACGGTTAGATCACGATGTTGGATGAGCGAGAACGCACCCAGGAGTAAAACGACGGCGGCAAAAATGTTCGAGAGATTGGTGAAGTAGCTGAAAAAGTTGGTTACGCTATAGCCGTGGTGAATATGCACAGCAAGTTGCCTGCCGATGGCGATCAGCGCGAGCAAACCGAAGCAGAGGCGGGCGCCGATGAGGAGATTTCGCTTCGTCATCGCGATAGTGTAACGCACACGACATGGCGGAGTCGAGGGATTCGATTGCGCGTCAGTGGTGGAAATGATAGCGTGACGCGCGTTGCGAGCGCAACCGCCGGGGTGAGCGTGGGGAGGACGAGACCACATGGCAGCCGCGCCCGGAGGGATCAAGGGATATACCCGCACGGTGCGGCTTTTCAGCACCGACATGCGCCGCTACATCTCCTTCACGCTCATCGGCTACCTGAATATCGGCGTCTTCCAGGTCCTCTACAATCTCTACCTCAACCGTATCGGCCTGCACGAAGACTTCATCGGCACCTTCAACGCGGTCAACACGATTGCCATCGCGGGGGCGGCGCTCACCATCGGGCCGATCGTCAACCGTTACGGGCCGTGGATTTGTGTGGCGTTCGGCTTCGCGGCCTTCTGTTTGACCAGCACGGGCCTCACACTCTCCAGCAATACGCTGACCCTGCTCGCCTTCGCCGCGCTGCAAGGAGTCGCCGTCTCGTTCTTCTCCAACCCGACGATGCTGATCGTGCTCGAATACACGACGAATGAGACGCGGCAACATGCCTCCGCCATCGTCTATTCGTCGCAGGCGCTCGCCGGGACGCTCGGCAATCTCGGCGGCGGTCTGCTGCCGAGATTGATCGCCGTCCTCTTCCCGGCGCTGATGACCGGGTCCATCGGGTCGTATCGCGCCACGCTGATGGTCGGCGTCGTGGTTGCCGGGCTCGCGCTCGTCCCGCTCCTGCGGATGCGCAGGACGGGCGGTACGCCACGCGGCGAGATGGCGGGCGTCCGGCGCCAGATGCCGGTTGAGTCGAAGAAGGAGTCGGGCACGCGGAAGGCCGATTTCTACGTCTTCATCATCTCCGGCGGCCTGCTGGCGGTCGCGTCGGGCGCGGTCATCCCCTTCTATAACGTGTTCCTGACACGGCTCGGCGCGAGCACGCAGACCGTCGGCTACATCTACGCAGTCGCGGCGCTCGTCGCGGCGGTCATCGGCCTCACCGGGCCGGTGGTCGCCAAGCAATTCGGCGCGCTGCGGACGGTCGGCGTGCTGCGCATCTCGCCGCTGCCCTTTTTCATCGCGCTGATCTTCGTGCCGCATCTCGCCATCGCGATCCCGGCCCATGCCTTCCGGGTGACGAGCATCAACATGTCGTGGCCGATTGACTCCACCTTCATCGCGGACTTACTCCCGGCGCGGCAACGCGCCTATGTGTTCAGCATCCGTTCCGTCCTCTGGAATGGCGGGTGGGCGATCACCAGCATCATCGCGGGCCGGCTGATCCGCGCGACCGGCTCGTACGCGGCGGTCTTCGTCATTTACTGCGTCTTCCTCGTCCTCAGCGTCGCGCTCTTTCAGATCTACTTCCAGCGCCGTATTGCCGAGCGCGCACGCGAGGCGAGTGCGGCGGCGGTGCAGCCGTTGCAGGCGTAATCTGCCCACCCCCGGCCCCTCCCGGCGCGGGAGGGGAGCCGATGCCGGGCACGTCGTTGTGACCTTTTGGTCTCGATGCTTCCTATATGCTCCCCTCCCGCGTCGGGAGGGGCTGGGGGGTGGGCAAGCGGCGCGGCATGTACCATGCAAAGGAGTTGGCGTGACGGTCAGTTCGTCATATTCGAGGCTATGGCATTGAAGGAGTGGTGATGCGGGGTCTTCTTGTTTTCTTGACTGCACTCGTGATCGGCGCGGCACTGGCGCTCGGCACGGTCTATTTCTTCATCACGCGTCCCGCGCCGTCGCGGATCGCGCTGACGCCGGTGCCGGTGAGCACTGCGGCGGCCGCGAGCTTCGATCAAAAAGTGGGCCAAATTGTCAGTGCGCCGCCGAACACGGCGGTAACGGTCGATCTGACCGATGAGGAACTGACCTCGAAGTTCGCCCAGACCGTTACCGAAGAGCGCGCCACGATCGGCGCGGATATTCAGAACCCGCAAGTCTCCGTCCATGATGGTCGCGTCTATGCCGGGGGCAAGGCGAAGAGCGATAGTTTCCCGGTACGCGTCGATCTCGTCGTCGTCGCGGTGCCGACCGCCGAGAACGGCAAACTGATGCTGCGCGTCGAGCGTGTCGAGAGCGGCCGCTTCCCGCTGCCCAGTAGCATCACCGACCAGATCGTCACCGCCGTCCAGAACGACGCGCTGATCAACGACAGTCTGCCCATTTACGTGGACCGCGTCGACGTACTGAACGGCAAACTCCGCCTCACCGGGCGCGCGAAGTAACGAGTAACGAGTAGCGAGTAACGAGGAGAAGCACGGCATCTCTTCTTGTTACTCGTTACTCGGGAGCGGCGCTCCCGACGACATTAGCGTCGCTACAATCTCTTCACGGTGGTTGACGATCAAGGAGAGATGCCCCTCGTTTGGATAGTAGGTGGCTTTGCATTGGGCAAGCCGCTCGGCGATCGCTCGCCCCATTGCCACTGGAACATCTTTATCTTGCTCGCCATGCCAGAGGTAGAGCCTGGGAACGGCAATTTCTTCGATCTCGAACCCCCAGGGGCGTCGTACGACCATTCCATCGTAGGCCGGCCCTCTCGCTCCCTGGTGAAATGCTTCCACAATTGACGCCGCGAAGAGATTGCTGATTGCAGGAAGGGCGAGACTTTTCCTGTCCGGCTCTGGCCAACTCTTCGTAAATTGCCGCAGAGCCTTCCTGGCGTGTTCTTCATCCCGAAAGAAGTGCCCCACGATCGGTATCAGAAGCCAGGGGAGAAATTTGGTGAGGAAGGAGAGAGAATGGCTGTCGTGCCACTCCCCAGCGATGATTCCGCACGCGGTCAAGCGGTCGGGAATGCTGTACGCGCACGCTAATGCATACGGCCCTCCGCCAGAGACTCCTACCACCGCAAAGTGGTCGAGGCTCAGGTGATCGGCCAACTCGGCGACATCATTGGGCCAGTCCAACAGACGGCGACTCGCCTGGAAACGAGAGCGTCCCATCCCCGGTCGATCAATGCCGATGAGACGAATACCCGCATGGTGTGCCTGCTCGGCCAGCAGTCTCGCTTCCAGGCGGGAGTCAGCGCCACCATGAAAGTACAACAGGGCTTCCCCTCCCGACGCGCCATAGTCGGCATAGGCGAGGATCCTCCCGTCGCGGAGTTGCAGCGTTGTATCGCGAGCATCAGTTAGATCAGTTGTAGACATCGCGTCTCCTCTCATTGGGCGATGAGGGTCAGATTCATGCTGAGATGGTTGGTACAATCGAACCCGCAGGTCCCAGCAGCGGGAAGGGGCGTAACCGCCTATCTCCCTCGATACAATCAATGTACAGGCGTGCGGGAGGGAAACAAGTACGCAATTTTATGTAACGGAGAAGATCGTCCTCGAGAATGGAGTCAGTCATAGATGACCCGCGTGAAAAAAACCACCGTATGCCCGGTCGGGGGCGTGGGGGTGGGGGGCAAATGGATGTTTTGGATCTGGTATCACTTGCTCAGCGGCACCAAACGCTTCGGCGAATTGCAGCGGCTCATTCCCGATGCGAGCCGACAGATGCTCACCCGGGAGTTGCGGGAGTTAGAGCAGGTAGGGGTGCTTCGCCGTCAGGTCTATGTCCAGGCGTCTCCGAAGGTGGAATATTCGCTCACAGACCTGGGATGGAACGCAGAGCCTATTGTGCGCCAGTTGTATGCCTGGGGGACGTGGTACAACGATCAGGTCGGCCAGGAGTTTGATTGGCTGGTGAGCCTGGGAGGCCGGTGGAAGTTTTGGGTCTGGTATCAGTTACTCAGTGGACCCAAACGCTTCGGCGAATTGCAGGCACTTCTTCCCCATATCAGCCAGCGCATGCTCACGCGAGAGTTGCGAATGTTAGAACAGATGGGGGTGCTCCACCGACATACCTCGGTGCAGGGACCTCCGAAGGTGGCATACGAACTTTCGCAATTGGGACGAGATTCAGAGCCAATGCTACGTCAGATCTATGCGTGGGGGAGATGGATGTGCGACCAGATTGACCGGGAGTTTGATTGGCCAGTGATCGATGAAGTGGAAGAGCGCGTCTGCCGGGCCTGAAAAGGGCGGTGACGGCTGCCGATGCAAGCCAAGGCAATGGCTCCAGACGCACCGGCGCGTGCAGAACACACGCATGCAATTTACAAAATCGAAAACAGAACGCGCGCGAGACAAAGGAGCACAAATATGGATGGGGGGCACAGCAGCCCCTCCTCGTTACCCGCTACTCGTTACTCGTTACTCTTAGCGCCACCAGCCGCCGCTGCGCATCAGGTCGTTGCCGAGCAGACCTTCGAGGACGGGGAGCGGGTTATCCTTGAACTCGGGGTGGTATTCCAGCCGGGTCCGCTCGAAATATTGCACGGTGTACGACGAGCCATCATCGGCATTCTTCTCGATGATCGGCTCGCTAATCGGGAAGCCGAAGACGGGCAACCCGCCGCCCTGCTTCCAGAACTGGAGGAAGGGGCCGGTGAGCGTATGCTGCGTCTCCGTGAAGTACATGCCGGAGAAGGGTGGCGGGGGCGGGGGCGGCGGTGGGGTCGCTGGCTCGGTGTCCGGTGTCGGCGTCTTCGCGCCAGGTGTCGTGTTCGGTGGCATGGTCGGCTTCGGCTTCGGTGTCGGCGTCGGGAGGGGCGTCGGGGTCGGAGGCGGCGGTTTCGGCGCGCCGGGCGAGGGGAAGTAGACGTCCGATTCGAGCAGCGGGCGCGGCACGGTGGCGAATGTGCGCGTGCGTGTCGTCACGTTGCCGAGTAGTGTGAGCAGGACTTCGTTCGGCGTCCCGGCGAATTCGTCGTGGAATTCGAAGCGGGCGCGCTCGAAGATCTGCACCACCCTACCGGCGGACGTATAGACGGCAGTGCGCGGTAGCCCGAACCGTTCGACACCACCGTTCCGTTCCCAGTAGAGCCGGAACGGGCCGGCCAACCAGTGCTTCGTGTCCGGGAACCACTTGGCGTCCGGCGCGGTGGGCTTCGTGGGGTCCTCCGGCGCGGTGGGGAGCGCGGCGGGGCGGGCGAGCGTCGCATATGCTCGCAGCGCGTCTTTGCGCGGCCACGGCTCGCCGGGGTTCTTGCCATCGCGCTGGAAGGCGAAGAGCCCCCAGTTCGTCTGCTTGTCCCCCTGCTCCTTGATCGTGAAGTCCTCGAGTTTGAACCAGAAGGCGCGCTCGACGATGTCGCGCATCGCCAGCAGACCCGTCAGCGTGTCGGTGAGGAATGCCGCCTGTTGCGCCTCCTCGGGCGTGACGGGGATGATGCCGGACTCCGGCACGGGCGGTGCGGCCGCCTGCGTGCCGAACTCGGTCACCCAGATCTTCTTGTATCCCTCGCCTGCCTGCTCCATCACCGTATGCACCTGGCGCACATGACCGGGGATGTCCGCCGCGTTCAGTTCGTACGGGTGATCCGCGACGACATCCCACGGCGCGCCGTGCCCCCGGATAATCGATGAGCCGTAGAGTTGGCGCAGATAGGGGACGTCGTAGTTGTCCGGGTATGCCCCGGCGGTGTTAATCAGGCCGCCGAGCACGACCGGCACATCGGACTTGATGCCCTTCAGTCGCGGGTAGACGAGCGACATGATCGACGCCATGCGGTCCGGGAAGATGCGTTGCTGCTGCCCCTTGGTGATGAAGTCCAACTGCGAGTTCTGGTTCGGCTCGTTGATGATCTCCCACGCATTGACATACCCCGCGTAGTGACCGGCGATCTCCGCCGCCCGATCGGCGAAGCCGCGGATGAACGGGTTGGAGCCGTCGCCGCGATCGGCGGGGTCGTTGACCTTGTTCAACATATAGGTGTAATTCGTGTCGCGCACGATCCCGTAGGAGAGGAGACCGAGGACGTTCATGTTGTAGCGGCGCATGAGGTCCGTCAGATACCAATCGTACTTCTCATAGGGCATCCGCCCCGGCCCGGTGGGGTCGCCATACTCGGCGAAGAATTCGACGCGCACCCACTTCACGCCCGATGCCGCCATCTCCTTGACCATGTTCTCCAGGACGGTCTTGTTCACGTCACTATTGAAGTGGATGGTGTCAGTATTCCATTCGTAGTAGGGATCGCGCCCGACGACACCGAAGAAGCCGTCGCGATCCGGGTACGGATCGGTCACCGCAGCGGATGCCGGGGCGAGCGCTCGCGCCGTCGGCACCAGGGTAAGCAAGAGAAAGCACGCGAGGATCGCGCGATAGCGCACGCCGCGTCGGCTGCCTTGCATCATAGAACCATTCCCCCCATCATCCACCGTGCCCGCTACCCCACCCTGTCGCCCCGGAACCGAACCGAACGGACAAGCCGAACGGTTACTTCGGTACAGGATTGTGCACGGATGCCGCGTGAGATGCAAACTGGTACACTGAAGGCGAATGCGATACACTCGTCTCGTTCGTCGCATACAGGGGCTTTAGCGCATGGAGACGCGGAATAGCGTAAATATTGATCTGGAAACGCAGGAGCGTGCCGCGCTCTTGCAGCAGGTCGCCCGGCTGGACGCGCTCCATCGCATCCACCGGGCGGCCGCCTCGACGCTGGACCTCGATCCGATGCTGGAGATGGTCGTCACGACGGTCGCCGAGGTGATGCGCAGCGATGCGTGCAGCGTCTACTTGCACAACGAGGAGCGCGCCTCGCTCGTCTTGTCCGCTGTCGTGGGGTTGCCTGAAACGGCGGTCGGGCGCGTGACGCTCCGGCTCGGCGAGGGGATTACCGGTCTCGCGGCGCAGCGGCAGTGCATCATTGCCACGCCGGACGCGCGGGCACACGCCGCCTATGTGAGCGTCCCGATGCTCGGCGAGGAGCAGCTGCGGGGGCACGTCTCGGTGCCAATGTTCCTGCCCGCCGTCGGCAAACTGGTCGGCGTGCTCAATCTCCATTTCCGCGACAGCCGCATCCTCGGCGACGACGATCTCGCCTTCTTGACGACGGCGGCGGGCGAGCTGGCAATTGCCATCGATCACGCGCGGCTCTATCAAGCGACCGATGTCGCCCTGCATCGCAAAGTCGCCGAGTTGCAGACGCTGCAGAAGGTGACGGCGGTTGTCACCAGCACGCTCGACCTGACGCGCGTGCTCGAAACGATCGCCGAGCAAGCGGCGGTGCTCGGGCAGGCGGACGTCGTCAGCATGTACGAACTCGGCCCGGACGGTGAAAGCCTCACCTTCCTCGCCGGCTATGACGCGACGACCAGGGACGGCGCGCATGTGCGCGAAGAAGTCCTGCAGGGGGCCGTGCGCCGAGCGATGTTGCTCTCCGCCGAGAATCCCGACGCCTCGCTCCCGGTGATCGCCTCCGGCCCGAGCGACGATGGCGCGGGCGAGGAGACCGTCTTCTGCATCCCGCTGCGCACCGCGCATGGCACGATCGGCGGCATCTGCCTCCACTTCGACGCGGGCGCCGGGCCGGGCCGCGAGCAGATTGACCTCCTGCAATCGTTCTGCAACACCGCCGCCATCGCCATCGAGCAGGCGCGGCTCTACGACGATGCCCGGCGCTCGCTGACCAGCAAGTCGGCGCTCCTGCAGGAGATGCACCACCGCGTGCGTAACAACCTCCAGACCGTCGCCGCGCTCCTCTCGATGCACGTCCGGCGGGCGGGCGATCAGGCGTGGGCGCTGCCGCTCAAGGAGGCGGTCAACCGTATCCGGTCTATCGCGGCGGTGCATGATCTGCTCACGCGCGAGGACATCGGCATCACGACTGTCAATGAGGTGGCGAAACTGGTCGCCGATGAGGCTGCCACGACCCTGGTGCCCCCCGGCGCGGAGTACGTCTTTCTCGTCGAGGGAGAGCCGGCGGAGGTTTCCTCGCGCGAGGCGACGGTGCTCGCCATCCTCATCAACGAACTGGTCGCCAACGCGGTACTGCACGGTCTGGCGGGGAAGATGACCGGCGTCGTACAGGTGCGCATTAGCCTGACCGGGCCGCAGGTGACGGTGCGGGTTGAGGACAGCGGCAAGGGCTTCCGTCCCGGCTTCCGCGCCGAGGCGGATGGCGGCCTCGGCCTGCAAATCACGCAGAACCTCGTCGTCACCGATCTGCGCGGCACGGTCACGCTGGAACAAAGCCCGCTCGGCGGTGGCGCTGTCGCCCTCACCTTCACACCCCGTCTCGGCGGCGCTTAACGCTGAATTCCCCACTCCGAGCTGAAGCCCAATACGGTTCAGTGAGCGCGCATGGCTATGCGTAGGGGCGCCCCCCCCGGGTGTGTCCCCCGCAACCCCGGCACCCAGGGGGGGGACCACA